>NZ_JBEXSZ010000071.1:0-40501 GCF_040613865.1 Streptomyces sp. NPDC006197
CCGAGGTTCGCAGGCTCTGATCGCAGACAACGCCGTCGGAAACCTCGACACCGCTGCCGTCGAGCCAACCTGTGGCGGGAGCGACCCCGATGCCGCCGCGACCTGCCCGCCGCCGTGGGGCACCGCGCGCCCACCGTCCAGCGCGTCCGCATCGGCGCCGCCGCCGACGGGACGATCGCGGCCCTCGCCCACGACGTGGTCACCCAGACGTCCACGGTGAAGGAGTTCGTCGAACAGGCCGCCGTCCCGGCCCGCACCATGTACACCTCCCCGCACAGCCGCACCACCCACCGGGTGGTCGCCCTGGACGTGCCCACCCCGTCGTGGATGCGCGCCCCCGGCGAGGCGTCCGGGATGTACGCCCTCGAAGCGGCCATGGACGAACTCGCCGGGACGGTCGGCGTCGACCCGGTGGAGCTCCGGCTGCGCAACGAACCCGACACCGAGCCCGACAGCGGCAAACCGTTCAGCAGCCGGGGCCTCGCCGCCTGCCTGCGGGACGGCGCGCGCCGGTTCGGCTGGGCGGACCGGGACCCGCGCCCCGGTGTCCGGCGGGACGGGGACGTGCTGTCCGGTACGGGCGTCGCCGCCGCCACCTATCCCGTACTCCTGAGCCCGTCCCGCGCCTCCGCCCACGCCGTCCCGGACGGCCGCTTCGTCGTCCGCGTCGACGCCACCGACATCGGCACCGGGGCGCGGACCGTCCTCGCCCAGATCGCCGCCGACGCCCTCGGCGCCCCGCTCGACTCCGTACGCGTCGAACTCGGCAGCAGCCGACTGCCCGACGCCCCCGTCGCCGGCGGCTCCTCCGGGACCGCGTCCTGGGGCTGGGCCGTGCACAAGGCCTGTGCCGCGCTGCGCGCGACCCTGGCCGCCGACCCCGGCCGTCCGCTGCCGCCCGAGGGCGTCACGGTCGAGGCGGACACGCGGGAGGAGGCGGGGCGGACGTCCCCGTACGCCCGCCACGCCTTCGGCGCCCACTTCGCGGAGGTCCGCGTCGACACCGTCACTGGCGAGGTCCGGGTGAGCCGACTGCTCGGCGTCTACGCCGTGGGCCGGGTCCTCAACGCGCGCACCGCCCGCTCCCAGTTCATCGGCGGCATGACGATGGGGCTCGGGATGGCCCTCACCGAACACAGCACCATGGACCTCGCCTTCGGCGACTTCCGCGAACGCGACCTGGCCTCCTACCACGTCCCTGTCTGCGCCGACGTGCCGGACATCGAGGCGCACTGGGTGGACGAGCCCGATCCCCACCTCAACCCGATGGGCAGCAAGGGCATCGGGGAGATCGGCATCGTCGGCACGGCGGCGGCGATCGCCAACGCCGTCCACCACGCATGCGGCATCCGCCTCCGGGAACTCCCCCTGACCCCCGACCGCCTCCTCCCGCTGCTCACCGCCCGGGCGCCCGCCCCCTAGGGGGTGTCGTGCGGGGTGCGCCAGGCGAACCAGGTGGGGAAGGCGGCCACCAGGTCGGGGTCGCCGTCCAGGCGGAGGTGGCCGGCGCGGCGGACGGCGGCGGGGGTGGTGGTGCGGGCGACCAGGCCGTGCCCGCGCATCCGGCGCAGCCGGGCGGACAGGAGACTGCGGCTGATCCCGGGCAGCCCCCGGTGCAGGTCGTTGAACCGCTCGGAGCCCAGGAGCAGTTCACGCAGCACGAGCAGGGTCCAGCGGTCAACGACCGCCTCCACCCCGGCCGTCACCGGGCAGTACTCGATCCCCCGCCGCGTCTCGCGCCGCGTCCCTCGCCCCGTCATGTGCCGTATCCCCGTCATGTGCCGTGTCCCCGTCGTGCCCCTCACCCCGCCGTGCCCCTCGCCCCGTTATGTCCCTCGCCCCGTTATGTCCCTCGCCCCGTCATGTGCCGCTTCTCCCCGCCGCCGACCGGGTCGTCGCCGCCGTCTTCGCCGAGCACGCGACGGCCGACGGCACGGTCCACGCGGACTCCGCCTACCTGCTCGCGGTGATCCGCCCGGCGGGCAACGCTCGTGATCAGTACGCCCGACGAGCTCGTGCCCGGAAGCGGTCCCAGCCAGTCCCGCCGATGATGTCCGGCGTTCCCGAACGCCGCAGCCACGACTGTGTCAGGACCGGCACCCCCACATTCGGGTCGCGATGCGAGGCGCACCTACGCCCGCGTGTCGCCCGTCGCCGCACGGCGGTGCGAATCCTCACCGGGGCGGGGCCGGGGCCCGCGCCGGTGGTGCCGAGTGCACAGGGCTGCGCGAACCAGGGTGCGGCGTGTCGTACCCAAGGACCGTCCGGATCGCGACAGTGAAGCACCACCGCCGACCGACAAGGACAACGATATGCCGGAGTTGACGACCACTCAGCGACGAGCACGCGGAGCTGCCGCCGTAGGCGTGGGCGCAGTCGCCACGGTCATGATCCGACGCAGCACCCGGAGGCGCGGCGAGTCGCCCGGTCGTCACGTACTGCCCGGAAGCACGAACGAGAACGTACGCGCAGCCGCGACGACGGCTGCGCCGCGCGTCGAGCAGCACACGAAGAGCCGGTGGGTGGTCTTCCTCGCCTACGGGCTCCTGGCGGCCGCGTCCCAGGCGCTCTTCGTGAACTACGCGCCCGTGACGGAGGACGCCGCGCGGCACTTCGGCGTCTCCATCGGCGAGATCGGCTGGCTGTCCCAGGTCTTCCCGCTGGTCTACGTCCTCCTTGCCGTCCCCGCCGGCATCGCGCTCGACCGGTTCCTCCGTCCGGCCCTCGTGGTCGGCGCGGTGCTCACCGCGTCAGGGGCGTTCCTGAGACTGGTTGCCGACGACTTCACCTGGGCGCTCATCGGACAGGCCGTCGCCGCCGCGGGGCAGCCCTTCGTCCTGAACGCCATACCGGGTCTCGCCGTGGGCTACCTCGCCGAGAAGCACCGCGCCACCGGAATCGCCGCCGCGTCCTCCGCCACGTTCGCCGGCATGGTCCTGGGCTACCTGCTGGGCGCGTTCCTGCCCGGCGAGAACCACATCCGCACCCTCACCCTCGTCACCGCCCTGATCGCCATGGACGCCGGGCTGTGTCTCGTCGCGGCACTTCGCCTCCCGCCGCGGGGGCGCCCCGAGTCCGCACCCGCGGCCAGTGGGCTCCGGGCCTTTCGCGCGGCCCTCGGCAACCGCTACGTACGACGTCTGTGCGCGGTCGTCGCCATCCCGATGGGCACGTTCATCGCCCTCGCGACGTTCGTGCAACCGCTGTTGGCGCCGGCGGGAGTTTCGGAATCCACCGCCGGTCTGATCCTCGCGCTGACCATGATCGCCGGCGTGATCGGCTGCGCCGTCGTACCGGTCTGGGCGGACCGACGCGGCCGCGAGGTCCAGGTCATGGGCGCCGCGATCGCCTTCACCGCCGGGGCCTGCCTCCATCTCGTCCTGGTCCCGAGCACGCCCATGGCCTTCCTCATGCTCCTCGGGACGGGCTTCGTGCTGCTCCCGGCCCTTCCCATCGTGCTCTCCCTGAGCGAGCGGCACGCGCCCGAAGCCGAGAGCACGGCGGCCGGTCTCATCTGGATGGCGGGCAATCTGGGAGGAGTACTGCTGGCGGCGGCCGTCGGGCTGCTCGTCACCCGCCCCGCGATCGCGTTCGCGGTCCTGTCAGCCGCCACCCTGCTCGCCCTCCCGGCACTCCACTGGTTCAGGAGGCTCGACACCACGGCCCCGTGAGGTGAACTCAGCCGGGATCGGGCGCAGCGATGTCGGGCGCGAGGTCCAGCAGCAGGAGCGCCGCCGCCACATGGGTCGGGTTGTCCTCCACCTTGACGGCCGAGAGCTCGTTGGCACGCGAGACCCGCCGCTCGACGGTGTTCCGGTGCGCGTAGAGGTGGGCGGCCGCCCGGGTGGTGTTGAAGCCGCACTGCACATAAGTGAGGAGTGCCTGCCGCAGTGCAGTGTCGGCTTCGGCCAACGGCCCGAGCGTGTTGATGACGAACCGACGTGCGCCGGCACGGTCCTTCGTGAGCGCGTCGATCAGCTCGACGTCGGCGTAGGCGGTGAAGTGCCGGTCGGACCCGAGCCGGATGACCAGCGCCTGCGCCGCGAGGGCGTCCTGGTGGCTGGAGCGGAATCCTTCGAGTCCACGTCCCGGCCTTCCCACCGCCACGCGGACCCGGTCGGTCGTCGCGAGGGCCTTCTCCACGTGGTGGAGGTCCGGAACGACCTCCCCCGAGAGCCAGATCCACCGCGACGTGACACTGGCACGCGCCACCAGGGCGCTCCGGCCCCCTGCGGCGGAGCGCACGGCCGGGATCGCCTCGTCCAGGGCATCGGCCTGCTGAGGATCGTCGGTCCACAGGACGAGGCCCACGTGCCACCGCCCCATCCGGTGGCGCAGGCGCCCCTCGGCCAGGTCTTCCGCCATCGGTGCCCCGCTGGCGATCAGCTGGATCAGTGCGATCCCCTCGGCATCCGTATTGCCCATCGCCGCGGCGAGGCCGGCTTCGCGCAGGGCCGCGACCGAGTCGAGGGCGTACTGCACCAGCGACTTCCCCGACACGTCCAGGACCCCGACGAGAAGGTCGGGGTCAACGCAGTGCGCCACGCACTCCTCCAACCATCGCCGCCAGCCGATCCCCAGGGCCACGCGCCAGGCGACGGCGAAGTCGGGCGCGATGCCGCGGGAGACGAGATCGTGGATGTACGCCGTGGTCCTCGGGCCGACGTAGGGCTCCACCCGCCGCCCCGGTTGCTGGACGTTCGCGGTCAGCCATTGGACGAGATCGGAGCGGTTGAGCTCGCGGTCCTCCTCGACCAGCGAGGCGTCCGCGAGGAGGGCGGGATCGTTCTGGGCCACCCGAGAGGGCTCTGCGAAGGCGTCGATCAAGGCGTCCGTTTCCGTCAGCAGACGCTGGCACAGTGACCTGATCGCATCAGCGACCTCGCGGGAGGGCGGGGGCCACAGCTCTTCCATGTCTTAAGTGTCCCTCCGGTCCCGAGGAGCCGACGCTCCCGACATGCCGTGTCACTGACAGATGAAGGCGAGCAGCGCGTCCTGGCGCTGTGCGGGCGTCGTCCTGGACCGCGCCGGAAAGGCGGCCGTCGCGGACCGGAGAATGCCGTTGACGACGTCGTCGACGATGCGGGTCATGGTTCCTTCTTCGTGGGTGAGGGATGCCGGAGGCATACGGGGTTTCGGGCTCAGGGGGCGGGCAGTTGACGCGACTGCCGTCCGGCGGCGAGGCCCTCCAGCGCCTGTGCGGCCCTCTTCGAGGAGAGCGTCCTTGTGGGGATCTCGATGGCGTCGCCTGCGGGGATCACGACCTCTTCGGCCCACGAGGAGACGCCCTGGTGGTGCGACGGCGCATCGTATCCGCCGCCTCGAAGGGCGTGGCAGGGCCTCGGAGAACAACCGCGCGCATGGGGCTCCAGAAGTGGGGGGTTGTTTAGTGATGCTAAACCGGCGGCAGGTTTACCACGCTGCCGGCGGCGCTGCAAGAGTTCCGGCGGCGTCGCCCCCCGAAGGGCACCGGCCACCCGTGACGCGCATGCCTTAGCCTCGTGTCACGGAGGGGCTCGTCCGAGTCGGCCCGTCACCCGATGGGCACGCGACCTCGATCTCTGGACGGGCGGTGAGCACACGATGTCCATCGAAAACAGCGGGAGAGCAGGCGGGGCGGCCAAGAACTCCCCTGCCCTCGAAGCGTCCACAGGCGCGCAACTGAGGGCGATCAGGATCAGCCGCGGGTTGTCGTTGACGGAAGTCGCGCATCGGGCGGATGTCACCAAGGGCTTCCTGAGCCAGTTGGAGCGTGGTCTCACCAACGTGTCCGTCCCGACGTTGTTGCGCGTCTGCGATGTGCTGCGGATCGGGGTCGGCGAGCTGTTCACCCACCCGGAGGAGCAGGTCGTGGAGAGCGGAAGCCGGATCGACATGGGCGGTGAAGGCGTGACCGAATATCTGCTCACGCCTGCCGACACCACGGCGTTCCAGGTCTTCCGCTCGGTGATCGAGCCGGGCGGGGGCACGGGCGGCCCCTATCGGCTCGACACCGCCACGATCTTCGCGATGGGGCTGAGCGGCTCGACCCGTCTGATCGTCGGGGGCGAGACCCGGATGCTGTCAGCCGGCGCGTCCACCTCGTTCTCCGGTCGGACGCTTCACCAGTTCGACAATCCGGGTACGACGGTCAGCGAGGTCCTGTGGGTCCTGTCGCCTCCACTGCCGCGCGTCACGCAAGGACCGGCCTAAACCACGTCTTTCGGACCTCGGCCGGAGGACACGGCCTGGAGCCGCTCGTAGACGGCCGGTCGGGCCGACCGCAGGACGAGGGCCTGTACCGCGCCGACCACGGCCGAGAGGGCGACGAACCCGCCGATCACCCAGGCGCCCTCGGTGGTGCCGACGAGGAGCGGGAAGTTGGCGACGATCAGGTAGACCACCCAGGCCAGGCCGAGGAAGGCCACGGCCGGGGCCACGGCCGCGCGCCACACCGACTGCTGCTCGCCGGCGCGCCGGAAGAAGCCGATCACCGCGAGGCTGGTGGCCGCCATCAGCAGGATGATGCCGAGGGTGGCGGCGCCGGAGAACCAGGCGTAGAGGTCCCCGATCGGGTCGAGGCCGAGCGCGACGACGACGAGCGTGGTGACGAACGCGACCGCCGAGGCGAGGGCCGAGGACGATGACGGCGCACGGTGCCGGGGGTGGACGACGCCCAGCGACGCCGGAAGGGCGCCGGCCCGGGACAGCGAGAACTGGTAACGCGTCACGACGTTGTGGAAGGCCAGCACGCACGCGAACTGACTGGTGATCAGGAGCAACTGCATCACGTCGGCCCAGACGGACCCGACGTAGCTCTGCGCCAGCTTGAGGACAAGGCCCTCGGGGTCGGCCTGCGCGGCGCCGGTCACGGAGTCGACGCCGACACCCACCACGACCGCCCACACGGTGAACGAGTAGAAGATCCCGATCACCAGGATCGCGACGTACGTCGCCCGCGGGACCGTGACGTCGGGGTCCTTGGCCTCGTTGCGGAACACGGCCGTCGCCTCGAAGCCGATGAACCCGAAGAAGGCGAACATCACGCCGAGGCCCGGGGATCCGTTCCCCACGATCGAAGGCGACAACGGCTCGGCCGTCAGACCATGGGCGCCGCCGTGTCCCACGATGCCGAGGTCCATGACCAGGAGCAGCAGGGATTCCAGCACCAGCACGACACCGAGCACCTTGGCGCTCAGCTCGATGTCGCGATAACCGAGGAAAGCGATGATGCCCAGCGAGACGAACGCCCACAACCACCACGGGGAGCCGACGTCGGCGTACCGCTCGATGACGTTGCTCGTCGCGACGCCGACGTAGGCGTTCACCCCGACGAGCAGCAGCGTGTAGGAGAAGAGCGCGAGGGTCGCGGCCGAGAGGCCGGGTATCCGGCCCAGCCCCGCCTGGACGTAGGCGTAGAAGGCCCCCGCGTCGCGCACCCGGCCGGCCATCAGCGTGAAGCCGACCGCGAAGACCAGCAGCATCACGGTGGACAGCGCGAAGTACAGCGGCATACCCGGGCTGCCGCTCACAGCGAAGGCGAGCGGCACCCCACCGGCCACCAGCCCGAGCGGCGCCGCCGCGGCGAGGACCATGAACACGATCTGCGGTACGCCGAGCCCGCGGTTGAGCGGGTCGCCCGTTCCCGCTTCACCGCTGGGTGCTTCGACGTGCCCTGTCTTGGAGAGGTCGGTCATGTCGACCACCTTTCAGCTCACGGCCGGTGCCGGCTCGTCATGGTTGGATGGATCGCCCCGAGCGGGAGCCGGGCTGCTCGTCGTTACCCCTCGCCGGCGATCCGGTAGTCGTCACCCGCGGCCGCCTCCAAGCCATGGCGGCCGTCGACGTCTCCACAGCAGCAAGCCGCCTCGACCTCCTCCGCGGTCAGACCGAGGCCGGGCTCCCACGACGCGATGCGTGCGACTGTCGGCGGGTGCGCACGCTCCCGCACACCGAGTCGGACCCGTGACTCACAGCAACCATCCGGTCACCTCAAGTCACCCTTCCGGTCATCCCGGGAGGGGGCCGCAACAAGGTGTTTAGTGCTACTAAACCGCAGCGGCAAACCTCTATCACGCCGGTGAGAACCCCACAAGGCCGCCGGCAAGGCTGCCGCGCTCGGCTGTCGACAACGCAGGAGAGCAGCGGTGCGACCGGCCTGTGCACCGTGCACCGGACCCGAGCGAAGCAGGTGCTCACTGTCGTTCTCGCAGGCGGCCGTGGCTGGCGAAAGTGAATCCACCAGCCACATGAACAGCGAGGAAACGCCATGACAGCTGAGGTGTTGGACGCCGTCGAGGAGTTCGACGTGGTGATCATCGGAGCGGGAATCTCCGGGATCGGCGCGGCCGCCTATTTCAGCCGAGAGCTCATCGACAAGTCGCTCGTCGTGCTGGAGGCCCGCGACAACATCGGTGGCACCTGGGACCTCTTCCGCTATCCCGGCATCCGTTCGGACTCCGACCTCCACACCTTCGGCTACGAGTTCAAGCCGTGGCGCCACGAAGCCGCGATCGCCGACGCCCACCTCATCAAGGGGTACCTCCAGGAAGCGGTCGAGGAGAACGACCTGGAGCGCCGCATCAGGCTCCGCCACCGGGTCGTCGGCTCGGAGTGGTCCTCGGAGGACTCGAAGTGGACCCTCACCGTCCAGACGCCGGACCCCGCCACGGGCGAGACCCGGACCAAGACGATCCGCGCGGGCTGGGTCTTCGCCGCCACCGGCTACTACCGGTACGACCAGGGGTTCTCCCCGGAGTTCCCGGGGCGCGACGACTTCGAGGGTCAGATCGTCCATCCGCAGCACTGGCCCGAGGACCTCGACTACAGCGGCAAGAAGGTCGTCGTCATCGGCAGCGGCGCGACCGCGATCACGCTGGTGCCGGCCATGGCCACCGGGGCGGGCGCCGCCCGACACGTGACGATGCTGCAGCGCACCCCCACCTACGTCATGGCGCTCCCCCGCGTCGACAAGATCGCCCTGGCGCTCACGAAGCTGCTCGGAGAAGAGCGCGGGTACGCCGTGACGCGGTTCAAGAACATCTGGACCGAACACGCCGTCGTCAAGGGTCTGCGGACCTTCCCCAAGGCCGGGCGAGCGTTGATCCGGCGCGAGAACATCAAGCGCCTTCCCAAGGGATTCGACGTCGACAAGCACTTCAACCCGCCGTACGACCCGTGGGACCAGCGGCTGTGCGCGGCACCGGACGGCGACTTCTTCGACGCGATCAAGGAAGGAGGGGCCTCCGTCGTCACCGACGCCGTGGCGAGGTTCAGCAAGCGCGGCATCGTCCTGGCGTCGGGTGAGGAACTGGAAGCCGACATCATCGTCACCGCGACGGGTCTGAACCTGCGGCTCTTCGACGGCATGCCCATCGTGGTCGACGGGCGCCAGGTCGACATCGCGGACGCGCTCTGTTATCGCGGCATGCTGCTGAGCGGGATCCCGAACTGGGCGATGGCGATCGGTTACACCACCTCGTCCTGGACGCTCAAGGTGAGCCTGATGTGTCGCTACTTCATCGATCTGGTCAGGCACATGGACGCCCGCGGATACGACACGGTGGTTCCGGTCGCACCGTCGGGGACGCCGCGCAGGCCCGTCATGGACCTCCAGGCCGGGTACGCCAAGCGCGGCGAGAAGCTCCTGCCCAAGCAGGGCCCCACGAAGCCCTGGCGGATGGCGATGTCCTACCCCGAGGACGCCAAGGCCCTGCGCGGACCGGTGGCCGACGGGAACCTCCAGTTCGGCACCGGCCGGCCGGCCGCGCAGCGGACCGGGAGGCGAGCGGCCCGTGCCTGAGACGAGCGGCGCCGAGAGCGTCGACCAGTACGCGACCCTGCCGTCCGGAATGACGATCTGCTTCCGGGACCACGGCGACAAGGCCGACCCCGTCATCCTGCTCGTCGCCGGCATGGGCGAGGACCTCACCCTCTGGACCGACTCGTTCTTCGCCTCGCTCGTCGCCCGCGGCTTCCGGGTCGTCGCGATCGACAACCGTGACGTCGGCCAGTCGACGTTCGTCGCCACGCCCCCTCCCGCGCTCTGGCGTCAGATCGCGGCGCGCCCGCGCGGCGACGCGTACGCGCTGGCCGACATGGCCCAGGACGCCGTCGGCGTACTCGACCACCTCGGGATCTCCCGGGTGCACCTGGTGGGGCGGTCGATGGGCGGGATGATCGCGCAGACGGTCGCGGCCACGGCGCCCGAGCGCGTTCTGTCGCTCACGTCCATCTATTCGACCACCGGGGCGAAGAAGGTGGGACAGCCGGCGCTGTCGACGATCCGGCTCATCGCCTCCCCACCGGCGAGGACCAGGACCGAGGCGGTCCGCGCCCACCTGCGGCTCACCGGGCACGTCGCCGGAGTGGGATACCCCATCGACGACGCGGCCGAGGCGGCCCTGGCAGCTCACGCGTGGGATCGCAGCGCCGGTGACCCTGCGGCCGGCGTGGCGCGTCAGGTCCAGGCGATCCAGCGCTCCGGAGACCGGACGGCCCAGTTGAGCAGGATCACGGCCCCGACGCTGGTCATCAACGGCGACCGGGACCTGCTGGTCGCCCCGAGCGGCGGCGCCGCGACCGTCCGGGCGATCCGCTCGGCCCAGCACGTGGTCATTCCCGGCATGGGCCACCACATCCCCGAGGCCCTCGTCGGCCCCGTCACCGAGTACATCGCGCAGCACGCGGCCCGCGTGGGCGAAGGAGGAAACCATGTCCGGATCTCGTAAATCCGGCTCCAGGGACACCACGGTCGACGTCGTGGTCGTCGGTGCCGGCTTCGCCGGCCTGAGCGCCGCCGAGCGACTGGTGAGCACGGGGCGGTCCGTCCTGGTCCTGGAGGGCCGCGACCGGGTCGGGGGCCGATCGCTCTCCGGTGAGGTCGCAGGCGTGAAGGTCGACCTCGGGGCGACGTGGGTGGCACGACGCCACACCGCCGTCCGGGACCTCGCGAACCGAATGGGCTGTACGACGACCGACCAGTTCAACCAGGGTCGCAACGTGCTGTGGATGGCAGGCCGGCGCCGCACCTACAGCGGCACCATTCCCAAGGTCTCCCCCGCGGCCCTGGTGGACATGGCCCGCATGCAGACGGCGGTGAACAAGCTGGTCGCGACCATCGACGTGAACGCCGCGTGGGAGACGCCCGGGGCCGGGCGGCTCGACGCCGTCTCGTTCGGCGAGTGGCTCGACCGGAAGAACGCGCTGCCCAGCACCCGTGCGCTGATGACCGTCATCAGCAAGGTGCAGTGGGGCTGCACCCCGGGGGACGTCTCCCTGCTGCACGCACTGCGCTACATCCGTTCGGCGGGCGGGCTCGATCACATGCTGGACGTCGACGGCGGCCAGCAGCAGGACCGGCTCGTCGAGACCACCCAGGAGATCGCCAAACGGGTGGCGGAAAAGCTCGGTGACCGCGTGCGCCTGGAGACGCCGGTGCGCCGCATCACGCAGGACGACGACGGCGTCACCGTCCACACCGACTCCGAGGAGATCCACGCCGGGTACGCGATCGTCACGGCCGCGCCGGCGCACCGCGCCGCCATCGCGTTCGACCCCGCTCTGCCCGAGCAGGCCGAAGGGCTCGCGCGAACCTGGCGCATGGGCGTGCTGAGCAAGGCCTTCGTGGCCTACGAGAAGCCCTTCTGGCGGGCCGACGGGTTCTCCGGCGAGGCGGTGACCGACACGGGAACCGTGTTCATCACCTTCGACGTGTCCCCCGCCCCCAGCGGACCGGGCATCCTGATGGCCTTCTGCGATCCGCGCGTCTTCGACGGCTTCAGCCCCGAGACCCGACGCGACCGGGTCGTCCAGCAGCTCGCCGACCTCTACGGTCCCCAGGCCCGCACCCCGATCGACTACGTGGACCACTGCTGGGGAGCGGAGCCCTTCGCCCCGGGTGGCCCCAACCCCGCCGTCGCCCCCTACGCGACCACGAGCTACGGCAAGGCGCTGACCGAGCCCCACGGGCGCATCCACTGGGCCGGCACCGAAACCGCCGGCGAATGGGCCGGCAGCATGAACGGCGCGGTCCTGACGGGCCAGCGCACCGCCGAGCGCGTCGTCACCCTCCTGTCCCGCGACGTCCGAGAGGGGGCGCTGCGATGAGGGAAGCGCTGTTCCTGCTGGCCGACCTGTGGATGATCTTCGCCGGCTACTTCTACGGATGGAAGTTCATCCGCCGGTACGGCAACTACCTCCTCGGTCTCGAGTGGATGGTCGTCGCGACGTCGGGCAGCAACTTCCTGCTCTGGTCGCTGCTCAGTGGCGACAGCGGCAGCGTCCTGTACGACGTGGCGTACTTCTTCGACGCGTTCTCCAGGTCGGTCGGCATCACGCTCATCCTGATCATGGGCCTGATGAAGGTCACCCATCGCTACAAGCCGAGCGTCGGCGTCGATGTCGGCGTGTTCGGGGTGGCGATCGTGGCCGGCCTGTTCCTCCGACACTTCCATGGCGCGGATCTCCACGCCGACCGCGGTGCGTTCTGGGTCTCCGTGTTCTACGTCGTCGTCAACCTCCTCACGACCGTGTTCCTCTGCTACTTCGTCAAGCGGCTCTGGAACGCGGGCGCGAGGTGGCCGGCGGTCTGGACGGCACTGGTCACGGCCGCCGGGACCACCATCGCGATCACGTACGACTTCTTCCCCCTGCCGTTCGACGACGCGAACCGCACGATCTTCTACACCGCCGCGCTGGCGACCTGGGGCACCCAGGGATTCGTCTACTTCCGCGCCTACCGCGCGCTGCACGACCGCAACGCGGCCTCGGACGCGAACCCGGCCCGCGCAACCGAAACCCTCGCATGAACCCCGAAAACGAACAAGGAGTCAGCATGGCGAAGAGGCACGTGTACGCGGTGGTGGACCCGGCCACCGGCAAGCTGGTCAAGGAGTACCCCACCGCGACGGACGAGACCGTCGACGCGGCGCTCGACGCGGCGGCCGACGCCTACGCCCGCTGGTCGAGGCAGACCTCCGTGGCACAGCGCGCCCAGCTGTTGCACGCCGTCGCCACCCTGCACGACGAGCGCAGCCGACAGCTCGCCGAGATCATCCACCGGGAGATGGGCAAGCCGGTGGACGAGGCCGTGGGGGAGGTCGAGTTCAGCGCCTCCATCTACCGGTACTACGCCGAGAACGCGGAGAAGTTCCTCACCGACGAACCGATCGAGCTCCTGGAGGGAGAGGGCACCGCCTTCGTCCGCCGCCAGCCGGTCGGCGTGCTGCTGGGGATCATGCCCTGGAACTACCCGTACTACCAGGTGGCCCGGTTCGCCGCGCCCAACCTCGCACTGGGCAACACCATCGTGCTCAAGCACGCGTCGCAGTGTCCGGAGTCGTCCGCCGCTCTCCAGCAGCTGTTCACGGATGCGGGCTTCCCCGAGGGCTGCTACGTCAACGTCCACGCCACCGGCGAGCAGATCGCCCGCGTCATCGCGGACCCGCGTGTGCAGGGCGTCTCCTTCACCGGTTCGGAGCGGGCCGGCGCGGAGGTCGCCGAGAAGGCCGGGCGCAGCCTCAAGAAGGTGGTGCTCGAACTGGGCGGCTCGGACCCCTTCATCGTGCTGTCCACCGACGACCTCGACGCCACGGTCCAGGCGGCGGTCGAGGCGCGGTTCGAGAACGCCGGGCAGGCGTGCAACGCCGGGAAGCGCTTCATCGTCGCCGAGGACCTCTACGACGCCTTCCTCGACAGGTTCACCGAGAAGGTGCTCGCCCTGACCGACGGCCTGGCGCCGCTCTCCTCGGTCGCCGCCGCCGAGTACGTCGAGGACCAGGTCGAGCGAGCCGTCGCTGACGGGGCGACCTTCGTCTCCGCTCGACAGCGAGAGGGAGCGTACTTCCCGCCCGGCGTTCTGACGGGCGTCTCGCCGACGTCGCCGTCGGCCGCCGAGGAGCTCTTCGGTCCCGTCGCGACCGTCTACCGCGTCGGATCCGAGGACGAGGCCGTCGAGCTGGCGAACGAGACCCCGTACGGGCTGGGCTCCTACGTGTTCACGACGGACGCCGAGCAGGCGCTGCGCGTCGCCGACAGGATCGACGCCGGCATGGTCTTCGTCAACGGCGTCGGCCTCGAAGGGGCGGAACTGCCCTTCGGCGGGGTCAAGCTGTCCGGTTTCGGCCGCGAACTGGGCCGGGGCGGGATCGACGAGTTCGCCAACAAGAAGCTCATCCGCACCGCTCGGACCTGATCGCCACAGCGCACAGAAGGGAACCCGTCATGACCATCGAATTCGACGCCGCCGTCTTCAGGACGCCGAACGAACCACTGACCATCGAAAAAGTGACCCTCCCCTCGACGCCTCCGCCCGGCGAGGTGCTCGTGCGGCTCCAGGCGAGCGGGGTGTGCCACAGCGACCTCCACGTCCTTCTGGGCGAATGGGAGGTTCCTTCGCCGATGATCCTCGGCCATGAGGGAGCCGGGATCGTCGAGAGCGTCGGCGAAGGCGTCACGACGCTGAAGAAGGGCGACCACGTCGTGCTGTCGTGGACGCCTTCGTGTCGCCGCTGCCGCTACTGCATCAGTGGCAGGCCCGTCCTCTGCGACATGGTCAGCCGGCACTCGGCGAACCACCTGTCGTTCGACGGTCGGTCCCGGATCACGTCCGCCGGCGGGAGCGACGTCCTCAGCTTCGCGGGCCTCGGAACGTTCGGCCAGTACACCCTCGTGCCCGAATCGGGTGCGATCGCCATCCGGGACGACGCCCCGTTCCCCCAGTCGGCTCTGGTCGGATGCGCCGTCACGACCGGCGTCGGCGCGGCCGTCAACACCGCCAACGTGAGGCCGAGCGACACCGTGCTGGTCCTCGGCTGCGGCGGCGTCGGCCTGAACGCGATCCAGGGTGCCCGGCTTGCCGGCGCGCGGAAGATCATCGCCGCGGACATCTCCGACGAGAAGCTGGAGCAGGCGCGCGTCTTCGGCGCGACCGACCTGATCAACAACGGCCGCGAGGACTTCGCGGACAGGGTGCGACAGCTCACCGACGGACGCGGTGTGGAGATCGCCATCGAGGCCATCGGGCTGCCCCGCACCATCGAGGCGGCCTACGAGGTCCTGGCCCGGGGCGGCACGGCGGTGGTCGCCGGGCAGGTGGCGGACGGCCTGAAGGTCTCCATCGATCCCTTCGTCATGTCCGATCAGGAGCTCTCGCTGATCGGCTCGAACTACGGCTCCAGCAAGCCGGATTCCGACTTCCCCATGCTGATCGACCACTACATGAACCATCGCATCGATCTCGACTCCCTCGTGACGCGCGTGATCGATCTGAAGGACGTCAACGAGGCGTTCGACCAGATGAAGCGCGGCATCGGCATCCGCTCGGTGATCACGTACTGAAAGGCAGGGGCAACCTCATGGCCCTGGAATCATCACGCTCGGCCTTCGAGCGAGCCCGCCGCAGCGTCGGCGGGGGTGTGGGGTCGGGCCTGCGCGCCGCGATGCCTCCCCATCCGCTCTTCGTGCAAGAGGCACGGGGCGCGCACGTCTGGGACCTGGACGGCGACCGGTACATCGACTACGTGATGGCCTGGGGCCCGCTCGTCCTCGGTCACGGTGACCCGCGGGTGGTTTCCGCGGTGTCCGAGGTCGCGAAGAAGATGCAGGTCGTCGGCACCGGCCACCGACTCGAATATCTCGCGGCGGAAGCGGTCCTCGAGGCCGTGCCGCACGGCGAGCGACTGCTGTGGAGCAACACGGGGACAGAAGCGGTGCAGGTCGCGCTGCGCCTCGCGCGAGCCGCCACCGGGCGGCGCCGCGTCCTCAAGTTCGCCAAGAGCTACCACGGCTGGCACGACACCGTGTACGCCGGGATGTCCGAGGACGACTGCGATCGCCCCGCGGCTCCCGGCGGAGCGGGGCAGTCGACCAGCGTGCTTGACGACCTGGTCGTGGCGCGCTTCAACGACGTGCACCTGGCCGAGCGCCTGCTGAGCGAGGCCGTCGAGCGCGACATCGCCGCCGTGCTCGTCGACCCGGTGATGAGCAACGCCGGCGTCGAAGCACCCACACCGCAGTTCCTGTCCACGCTGCGGACCCTCTGCGACCGACACGGCGTCGTCCTCGTCTTCGACGAGGTGATCGCCGGGTTCCGGGTCGCACGGGGCGGGGCTGCCGAGAAGTACGGCGTGCTCCCCGACCTGTCCGTCTTCGGGAAGGCGATGGCCGGCGGTTTCACCCAGAGCGCCGTCGTCGGCCGAGCAGAGCTGGTCGATCAGGTGACGGTCGGCGTCGTTCATGCCGGAACCTTCAACGCCAACCCGATCGCACTGGCGGCCGTCGAGGCGACGATGCGCGTCCTGGCCGATCCCGCGGTCTACGAACTGCTCGAACGGGCCTCGTCCGAGTTCGAGGCCCTCGTCGGTGGCGTGCTCGGCTCGTCTCCCGACTTCGGCCGCTTCAACAGGGTCGGCTCGCTCCTCCAGTACGTTCCCGCCGGCGGGGCCACCGGGCTCCACGGAACCGGCGGGCTCTGGACCGAGATCCTCGAAGGGATGCTGCGGCAGGGCTTCCTGTTCATGCCGTCCGGCAAGGTCTTCCTCAGCACGGCGCACACCACCGCCGACATCGAGGCGACGGCCGAGGCCCTCGACCGGCTCCTGCGGAAGTTGTGACGTCCGCACCGAGCCACGTGTAACGCCCCACCCGCCCCGGGCCAGGCCGTATGTCCCGTTCCCTGCGGCCTGGCCCGGTCCACTTTCCCGGAAGACACCATGCTGAACCTCTCGGTCCTGCTCGAGGACTCCGCCCGCACGCACCCGAACCGGGACGCAGTGGTCCTCGGCCCGACGCGTCTCACCTACGCCCAGGTCGAGGCCGCCGCGAACCGGATCGCCAACCTCCTGGTCGACCGCGGCATCTGGCCCGGCGACAAGGTCGCGCTCAGTTGTCCGAACGTGCCCTGGTTCCCGATCGTCTACTACGGGATCCTCAAGGCCGGCGCCGTCGTCGTACCGCTCAACATCCTGCTCAAGGGCCGGGAGGTCGCCTACCACCTCGCCGACTCGGGGGCGAAGGCGTACTTCTGCTTCGAGGGCGACGCGGGTCTGCCGATGGGTGCGGAGGGACACGCCGGGTTCAGCGAGACCCCGGGCTGCGAGCACTTCTTCCTCATCACCGCCGACCCCGCGGCGGAAAGCCCGATCGAGGGCGTCGAGACCATGGGCGCCGCGCTGCGGGGCACGGCGACGACGTTCGACAGCGTCGGGACCTCGGGGGACGACCCGGCCGTGCTCCTCTACACGAGTGGGACGACAGGACAGGCGAAGGGCGCCGTACTCACCCACGCCAACCTGGTCCTCAACGCCCTCGCGTGCAACCGGCTGTTGGAGAACCGGCCGGCCCTGGACACCCATCTGGTCGTGCTGCCGCTGTTCCACTCCTTCGGCGCGACCGTGCAGATGAACGCCGGTTTCTCGACGGCGAGCACACTGGTGCTGCTGCCGCGGTTCGACGCCCGGCAGGCGGTGTCCCTGATGCAGCAGGAGGACATCACCTTCTTCGCGGGCGTCCCCACCATGTGGTGGGGCCTGTTGCAGGCGCTCAGCGACGACGTCGACGTCGAGAGGATCGCGAGGAACCTGCGCGTCGGCGTCTCCGGCGGTGCCTCGCTCCCCGCGGAGCTCATCAGACAGGTCAGGGAGAGGCTGGGCGTCCAGGTCCTGGAGGGCTACGGCCTCTCCGAGACCTCGCCGGTGGTGACCTTCAGCGATCCGGCGCAGGAACCGCGGCCCGGGTCGATCGGCGTGCCGATCTGGGGTGTCGAGGTCAAGCTCGTCAAGCCGGACTGGTCGGAGGTCGAGGACGACGGTACCGGCAGCGCCGTCGGGGAGATCGCGGTCAAGGGCCACAACGTGATGAGGGGCTACCACGGCCGCCCCGAGGACACCGCCGACGCGGTCAGGGACGGCTGGTTCCGCACCGGCGACCTGGCCCGCAGGGACAAGGACGGCTTCTACTACATCGTCGACCGGGCGAAGGACCTGATCATCCGCGGTGGCTTCAACGTCTACCCACGCGAGGTCGAGGAGGTCTTGATGACGCACCCCGCGATCAGCCTGGCCGCGGTCGTCGGCGTGCCGCACGAGAGCCACGGCGAGGAGATCAAGGCGTTCGTCATCCTCGACCGCGGCGCCGAGGCCTGCCCCGACGAGCTGATCGTCTGGGGCAAGGAGCAGATGGCCGGCTACAAGTACCCGCGCATCGTGGAGATCGTCAAGACGCTGCCGATGACGTCCACCGGAAAGATCCTCAAGCGCGAACTCGCGTGACCGGAAAGACAAGCGCATTCGTATGGGTGGGAAGGACGGCAGATGACAGTGGATGAGGGTCGGCGGAGGGACGCGTTCCTCGACGGGTTCGGCAAGGGGACGGATGCGGCCCCCGACTCGCTCGTGGCCGCCTGGAAGGCGCGCGTGGCGAAGAACCCGAACGGCACGGCGCTCCGTTACTTCGACGGTGCCCTGTCCGCGCGGGAGGTGGACGCGGCGTCCGACGCCCTGGCCGCCGCGTTCGAGGCCCGCGGGACCGGACGGGGCGATCGCGTCGGCGTGTACCTGCAGAACGTTCCGCAGTACGCGCTGGTGCTGTTGGCCCTGTGGAAGCTGGGGGCCACGGCGCTGGGACTCAATCCGATGTACCGGCGCCAGGAGCTCCGCCGGATCATCGACGACTCCGGGGCGGTCGGGGTCGTCTGCGCGGACGCGGACGTCCACGAGACGCTCGGCACGCTGGCGGGGAGCACGGTCCGATGGCTGGTCAGCACGTCGGCGCTGGACTACCAGTCGAGGAACGACGCACGGGCCTTCGCGACGACGGAACGCCACGCCCCGGCGCCGGACGGCGACCTGGTGGCGCTGATCAGCGAGTTCGAGGGCCGCGCTCCCTCGCCCGTGGAGCCGACCCGCGACGACGTCGCGTTCCTGACGTACACCTCGGGAACGACGGGGCCGCCGAAGGGCGCCATGAACACCCACGGCAACGTCCTGAGCGTGGTGACGACCTGTGCGTCGTGGATGGACGTGAGCGACGGGGACGTCGTGCTCGCCGTGGCCCCGCTGTTCCACATCACCGGCGCGGTCGTCAACGCGACGATCTCCCTGCTCACCGACACCACGCTCGTCCTGGCGGGCCGGTTCCACCCCGAGGTCGCCCTGGAGGCCTTCGCCGAGCACGGGGTGACCTACACGATCGGCTCCATCACGGCGTTCAACGCCATTTACGAGCTTCCGCAGGCCGGACCGGAGCACTTCGCGTCGGTGAAGGCCCTGTACTCCGGGGGCGCGCCGATCCCGCCGGCGACCGTCGAGCGGTTCCGGGAGCGGTTCGGCGTCTACCTCCACAACGGCTACGGGATGACGGAGACGACGTCCGCCGTCATCGCCGTGCCTCCGGGAAGCAGGGCCCCCGTCCATCTGCCGAGCGGGACGCTGTCCGTCGGCAAGCCGCTGCCGCACCTCACGGCACGCGTCGTGGACCTGCACGGCGACCCGGTGCCCAGTGGGGAGCAGGGCGAACTCGAACTGAGCGGGCCGCAGGTGGTGCCCGGGTACTGGGGCAAGCCCGAGGCCACCCGTCACACGATGCCGGAGGGCCGGCTCCGTACCGGTGACGTCGCCGTCATCGACGAGGAGGGCTGGGTCTACCTGGTGGACCGGCTCAAGGACCAGATCAACGTGTCCGGGTACAAGGTCTGGCCGCGCGAGGTCGAGGACGCGCTGTACGAGCACCCGTCGGTCCTCGAGGCCGCGGTCGTCGGGCAGCCGGACGAGTACCGCGGCGAGACCGTCGTCGCCTACGTCTCGCTCAAGGCGGGTCTGAACGCGACGGCGGAGGAGCTGATCGCCTTCGCCCGCGACCGGCTGGCCGCCTACAAGTGTCCCCGCACGATCCACTTCATCGCCGACCTGCCCAAGACCCAGAGCGGCAAGATCCGGCGCGCCGAACTCCGCGGCCTCGACGGCACCGGGCCGGCATCGCCCCTGAAGGACTGACCCATGAACGAGAACCACACCGACCGCGGCCGTTTCTCGGGCCGCACCGCCATCGTGACCGGAGCGAGCCGGGGCATCGGTCTCGCCGTCGCCGAACGGCTCGTCGCCGAAGGGGCGCGCGTGTGCCTGACCGCGCGCAAGACCGGACCGCTCGAAGAAGCCGCCGCCGCCCTCCCCCGGGGCAGCGTCATCACCGTCGCCGGTAAGGCCGACGACCCCGAGCACCGCCGCGAGGTCTTCGACACCGTCGCGCGCGAGTTCGGCGGACTGGACGTCCTCGTGAACAACGCGGGCATCAACCCGGCGTACGGCCCCGTCGTCGGCCTGGACCTCGACGTCGCCCGCAAGGTCCTGGAGGTCAACGTCCTCGCCACCCTCGCCTGGGTGCAGGACGCGGTGGCCCACCCGAAGCTCGGTTTCACCGACCGCCGCGGCACCGTCGTGAACCTCTCCTCGGTGACCGGCGACACCCCCGCGCCCGGCATCGGCCTCTACGGCGTGAGCAAGGCGGCGGTGTCGCATCTGACCAGGACCCTGGCCGTCGAACTCGGCCCGGAGATCCGTGTCAACGCCGTGGCACCCGCGGTGGTGAAGACCCGGTTCGCCGAGGCCCTGTACGAGGGCAAGGAGGCCGAGGTGGCCGCGGAGTACCCCATGAGGCGCCTCGGCGTCCCGTCGGACATCGCCTCCGCCGTGGCCTACCTGGCCTCGGAGGACTCCTCCTGGGTCACCGGTCACATCCTCACCGTCGACGGCGGCCTCACCGTCGCCGGCGGCACCGCGTAAACCGCGCTCACCCGACAAAGGACAGCCATGACTTACCCTCATCTCCCGCCCGAGGTCGCGGAGCTGCGCGACCGCACCCGCCGGTTCATCCGCGAGGTCGTCATCGACGCCGAGCCCGCACCCGGCGGGCGCCTCGACCAGGCCACCCGTGACCGGCTGCAGGCGGCGGCGAAGGAGGCCGGTGTCTTCGCACCGCTCGTGCCGAAGGAGTACGGCGGGCAGGGCCTGCCCATCGAACACTGGTCGCCGATCCTGCAGGAGGCCGGGTACTCGCCGATCGGCCCCAGCGTGCTCAACTGCATGGCCCCCGACGAGGGAAACATGCACATGCTCAACCTGATCGCGACCGAAGAGCAGAAGAAGCGCTATCTCGCGCCTCTGGCCGCCGGAGACATCCGGTCGTGCTTCGGCATGACCGAGCCCCACCCCGGAGCGGGCTCCGACCCGGCGGCGTTGCGGACCACAGCCGTCCGCACCGACGGCGGCTGGATCATCGACGGCCACAAGCGGTTCACCAGCGGCGCTGTGGGCGCCGGGTTCTGCATCGTGATGGCCCGGACCCCGGCCATGGACGGCTCCCCCGAGGGGGCCACCATGTTCCTCGTCGACCTGGCCAACCCCGGCATCCGGATCGGCGAGGCGATCCACACCGTCGACCGCTCCATCGACGGCGGCCACCCCCACCTGTACCTCGAGAACTGCCTCGTACCCGACGAGGCGGTACTCGGCGAGGTGGGCCTCGGCTTCCGCTACGCCCAGGTCCGGCTCGGACCGGCCCGTCTCACCCACTGCATGCGGTGGCTGGGGCTGGCACGGCGGGCCCACGACATCGCCCTGGACCGGGCCGCCCGGAGAGAGCTGTTCGGTGGTCCGATCGACTCCCTCGGCCTGGCCCAGCACCTGATCGCCGAATCGGTCATCGACATCGAGACCTCCGACGCGATCATCACCAAGACGGCGGCGCTGCTGCACGGCGATCCGAAGGCGGGCTCCGCGATGTCGTCGATCGCGAAGGTGCACTGCTCGGAGGCGATCTTCCGGGTGATCGACCGTGCCGTCCAGATCTGCGGCGGCGACGGGGTCTCCGACGGGCTCCCGCTGGCGCAGTACCTGAGCGAGGTCCGCCCGTTCCGCATCTACGACGGCTCCAACGAGACCCACCGGTGGGCCATCGCCCGCCGGGCCTCGGCCGGCCGCGCCGCCGCGGTCCGGGCCGGTGAGCCCTACCGGGGCGACGCCGTCGTCGGCCGGGACGGGGGCGCGTGATGCACACCGTTCCCGACGGCGTGGAGGTCGTCGCGAGCCGGGAGGAGGCCCGTCACCTCGACAGCCCTCCGCTCCTGGTCCTCGACGCGGTCACCGGCTTCCTCGACGCCCACGGCATCGGCCACGGCCCGCTGGCGTGGCAGCGCATCGGCGACGGCCACTCCAACGTCACCTACCTGATCGAGCGCGGCAACGAGTCCGTCGTCCTGCGCCGTGGCCCGCGCCCGCCGCTGCCGAAGTCGACGCACGACATGGTGCGCGAGGCCCGCATCCAGAAGATCCTCGGCGGGCACGGGGTGCCGGTGCCGGAGATCCTCGCGGTGTGCGAGGACGAGTCGCTGCTGGGCGTGCCGTTCTACCTCATGGCCCGGCTCGACGGAACGGTCGTCACCGACACGATCCCGGCCCACCTCTCCCCCGCCGCACAGCGCCGGGCCACCAGCGAGGCGGTCGTCGACACCCTCGTCGCCCTGCACGGCATCGACGTGACCGAAGGGGAACTCGCCTCCCTGGGCCGCCCCGAGGGATACCTCGGTCGCCAGGTCGACCGGTTCCGCGGCCTGTGGGAGGTCAACACCACCCGCAACCTGCCCGCGGTGGAGCGCATCGCGGACTGGCTCGCCCGCAACCTGCCGACGAGCCAGGCGGCCTCGGTGGTGCACGGCGACTACCGCATGGGCAACCTCATGTTCGCCCCACAGGCACCGGCCAGGGTCCTCGCGATCCTCGACTGGGAGATGGCCACGCTCGGTGACCCGCTCGCGGACCTGGGATACCTCACCGCCACCTGGTCCGAGGCCGGCAACCCTGCCACCCCGCTCGAACTCACCCGGGTGACCCGGTCACCCGGCTACCTCACCCAGCGCCGGCTGGCAGAGCGCTACCAGTCCCGCACGGGCCTCGACCTGACCCCGCTGCCCTGGTACCAGACCCTCGCGCTGTGGAAGGCGGCGATCTTCTGCGAGGCCATCTACACCCGCTGGCAGCGCGGTGAGCGTCCGAACGACACGGTCTTCGGACCGTCGCTCGAAACGGGTGTCCCCCGGCTCCTGGAGCGGGCCGGGCGGTACGCCAGCCTGACGGCGACCACTCGCCGCTGACATCCGACGCGTCCCGGTACGGGGCGCTTCGGCAACCTCGCCGCGGCCAGGCCGTCTTGCTCCGACATCGGTTCACCGCCGTGATGGAAGCGATCCGGGCGCCGCGGAGCGGGCCGGTGCGGCCCCGTGTCCGGCCGCTCACGTCTTGGGCGACAAGTAGCGGCATCCCGGGAAGCTCTCGGCTGAAACGGGTGGCTGCGTCGATCCCGGAGATCCCCGCTCCGATGATCACCACATCGAACTCCTCGACGGCGTCCAACACTCAGCCGTCATGGCGTTTCCTCGCTGCTGGAGTTGGGCGTGACCGGCTTGTGCACCGTGCACCGTACCCAGGGGGAAGCGGGTGCTCAGTGTCGTTCCCACTGCGGCCGTGGCTGGCGACAGTGAGGTACGAGGTAACCGCCACAGGCGAAGTTCCGTATTGCTGAACACCGTGTCGTGGGCGTGCCGACTTGGGCGCCTAGGGGAGTGTCCTTGAGTAATCAGACTGTCATTGTGGGTCTCGGCGCCACTGGTCGGGCCATCGCTTCTTCCTTGCTGCAACGCGCGGACGTGGAGATCGTCGGAGCAGTGGACCAGGACCCCCGCGTGGCTGGTCAAGACCTCGGAGCGCTCCTTGATGGCCCCGCGAACGGCATCCTCGTCGTGAGCGACCTGGACGGCCTGCCCGCCGCCGACCTCGCGATCGTGGCGACCACCTCGGATCTGAACCAGGTCGCCGGCACCCTGCTGCCGCTGCTGGAGCGTTCGTACAACGTCCTGAGCATCTGCGAAGAGCTCGCCTATCCCTGGCAGAGCCATCCCGACCTGGCCCGGCGGCTCGACGAGACGGCCAGGGCGAAGGGCGTGACCGTCCTGGGCAGCGGGGCGAACCCGGGCATCTTGATGGACACCCTTCCCCTCCTGCTGACCGCACTGACCCAGCGCGTGGAGAACGTGCGCATCCGCCGACGGACGAACATGTCGCGTTACGGCGCGATCCTGTCGAAGTTCGGCCTCGGTCTGACCGCGGAGGAGTTCGAGAAGGCTCGCAGCCGGGGCGAGGTCGTCGGCCACTACGGCTTCGAGCAGGCCCTCGGAGCGCTCGCGGCGGGGCTCGGGTGGGATCTCGACTCGGTGGACGTGGGCGAGGTCGAACCCGCCGTCGTGACGACCTCGCCGCGCGTCGGGGAGCACAGGCGCATCGAACCGGGTCAGATCTCGGCCGTCACCCATGCCGCCCGCGGCGTGCTCAGGGGCGAGACGGTGATCGACCTGGAGATCACGTTCGGGTTCTTCGAGCCGGCCGACGAGGTGACCGCGGGCGACGACTACCGGATCGTCGGTGAGGAGCAGGTCATCGACCTTCGTTCCTCCGTGGGCTTCGATTCCTTCCTCAGCACGATCGCGGCGGCTGCCAACGCCGCCGCCGCGGTCGTCGAGGCACGACCCGGACTCCTGTCGATGGCAGACCTCCCGGCCCGCGCGCTCGCGGCCAAGGGAGAACGCCGAGCATCCCGGGCCCCGCTCCGAACCACCGCTCCTCAGAACTGAGACGGAGACGCAGAGGACGGAAAACCTGCTGCTCGCCATCCTCACACGTCTCGTCGAAGAGACGCCCGTCACGGTTGATCTGCTGGACGGGAACGAGGGCTTGCGGCGCGTGCCGAGCAGATCTTGGCGCGAAGCATGACGTAGGACAAACACCCCACCTAAACGAGACCAGGACAGCATGAGGACCGACGACACGAAATACAGCAGCTTCACCGGCTGGATCGACCGGCCGAACGACGTGCAGCCCGCGCTGGACGGCGATCTCACCTGTGACATCGCCGTCATCGGCGGCGGCATGGGTGGCATGGCGGCTGCACTGCGCCTCGCGGAGCGTGACCAGGACGTGGTCCTGCTGGAGGCCGAGTTCTGCGGATACGGCTCAGCCTCGCGCAACGGCGGTCAGATCGCCGGGGCACCGGGTGGTGACCTGCGGATGCTCAGCCTCCAGTCCCCGAAGAAGGTGCCGGCCATGGTCAAACTGGCGGAGCACGCGGGCCACTACGTGGAAGGCCTCATCAAGACGCACGACATCGACTGCGACTATGTGGCGAACGGCCTGGTGTGGGGTGCGGTCTCACCCCTCATGATGCTCAGGGTGCGCACCCAGGCGGCGGTCCTGCGCGCCTTCGGTGGGCAGGGGACGGTCGGCAGCAGGGAGGAACTCGGCCTCCCTGCCGGCTTCGTGGGCGGTATGCGGGAATCCATCGGCGGGATGCTGAACCCGGGCAAGCTCGCTCGTGGTGTGCGTCGCGCGCTGCTCGCCTCCTCGGCCAAGGTCTTCGAGCAGTCGCGGGTGAGCGATGTCCGCCGGACAGGCAGCACCGTCGAGCTCACGACACCGCACGGCACCGTGCGGGCCAACAAGGTGGTGCTCGCGACCAGCGTCTACGGCGGCGAGTGGGACATCTGGCCCAAGAACCTCGCGACGCCGCTGTACGTCATCGAGATCGAGTCGGAACCCATCGCGCCGGAGCGGCTCGCCGCACTGGGCTGGACCAGCCGGTCCGGCATCATCACCCAGCACCAGTTGATGACCCACTACCGGCTCACCGAGCGCAACACCATCGTCTGCGGGGTCCGCCAAGCGCAGCGAGGCCCGGCCTTCCCGCTCCCGGACCGGGTCCCGGATCCCCGTGTCGTGCAGGACATGGGGAAGGATCTGGCCAATCGGTTCCCGTCGCTGTCCGACGTGGCCATCGAGCGGGCCTGGGGCGGTTGGATCGGCATCAGCCCGGACTGGCTGTCAATTGCCGGGCAGGTGGGTGACAACGTCTTCTACTCGATGGCCTGCAACGGCCACGGCCTCTGTCAGGTGCCGTACGTGGCCCATCAGATCGCCGACTACATCGTCGACGGTGAGATGCCGGATGACCTCGCCGGCATCTGGTCGGACGCCGCGAAGTACTCGTCGTCGATGTCGCTGCTGCTGCAGCCGCTCGTCCTCCGAGCCGTCTGGGGGATCGACCGGTTCAACGACTTCTTCAACGGCAGCAGGACGCTGGCCCGGCGGACGCTCCGTCGTCGCCGGCGCGGGAACTCCTGAAGGTTCGGGTGGCGCCTGGTCCGTGACGACGTGGCGTGGGATCGCCACCCGCTACGACAAGACCGCCGAGTCCTACGAAGCAGTCGTCGCCCTCGCATCACTCCTGGTGCGGGCCTGACATTTAACGACAGAACCCAGGCCGCTGCTCGCCGACGAGAGCCGGCGCGACCTCCTCTGCGGAGGCCGCGCCACCGTCGAGCCCCCGCGGTCGCAGACATGGAGTTCCGACGGGTACGGAGCGCGGCCGCCCGACTCCCTCGCTCGTCCCCGACGACTGCGACCTCCCCCACGCCCGCTCACGCCGTGTCCTTCTTCCTTTCCTTCAGAGAGAGGTCCCGTGCCCTCCGTTTCCTCCCAGCATTCCCCCCGTGACACACGGATGCTGGTCACTGTCAATGCGCTGCCGCTCGCCGTCGGTGTCCTGCTCTCCTGCTCCACGCCCCTCGGAGAGATCTCCGTGTACGGACGTCTCACCCTGGGCATCACCTGGGCACTCACGCAGCTGGTCGTCCTCGTCGGCGGGACCTGGTGGTACGAGAACCGGGCCGCGTCCTCCTTCGAACCGGCCTCGGCGACGACTGCCGCCTCTCGTGCGGCCGGGGGCGCGTGGTGACGACGCACCTCCTGAGCGTCGGTGCGCCCGATCTCATCGGCACTGCCGCGAGGGGCGCGGTCATCAGCGCCTTCCTCGTCTTCATCGGCCTCTGCCTGCTGTGGGTCTTCACCCTCGCCACGCAGGACGACGACCCGGAACGCCTCTACGTCGCCGGCCGGTCCCTCCCGCCCGTCTTCAACGGCGTCGCGATGGCGGGGGAGCAGATCACGGTCGTCATTCTGGTCTCGCTGCCGGGAGCGATCGCCATCTTCGGCTACGACGGAGTCTCGACCGCTGTCGACAGCGCCCTCGCACTCGGCGTCTTCCTGCTCCTCGCCTCCAGGATTCGCGCGACCCGCCGCTACACCCTGGGCGAGCTGTTCTCCCTGCGTGCCGAGGGACCGGGAGCAAGGATCGCCGGTGCGGTGGTGACCCTGTGCATCGCCGTACCCCTGCTCATGGTCCAACTGCGTGCCGGCGGCATCACCGCCTCACTTCTGATCGGCATGCCGAGCGAGCGGGCCCAGGTGGTGTGCACGGTGCTGATGGGGCTCCTGATCACGTGCTTCGCTGGGGTGGCCGATCTGCGCGGCACCAGTTTCGTGCAGGCCGCCAAGGTGCCCGTAGCCCTGGCGACGCTCGCCGCGGTGACCCTGCTGGCGCTCCGCCTGTTCGACTGGAGTCCTGGATCCCTGCTGTCGGCCGCCATGGACAAGAGCGTGTCGCCGGACGAGTACCTCAGTCCCGGGCTTTGGGCGCACTCCACCGGCCTCGGGTCGCTCGGCACGCTCGGCACGCTCAGTGACCACATCGTCGTCATCCTCGGCACGGCGATGATGCCCCACCTGCTCCTGCGCGTCAGCGCCAGCCGGGACGTTCCCGGCGCCCGACGCTCCCTGAGCGTCGCCGTAGGGCTGACCGGCCTCTTCTACCTGCTCCTGGTCACGACCGGCTTCGCCGCGGCCGCGGTGGTGGGCAGCGGACGGATCGGGGCGGTCGACGCGAAAGGGCAGGGCGCCCCGATCCTCCTGGCCTCGGAGGTCCTCCCCCACCACCCCACCGGCCGCGTCGTGCTCATCACACTCGTGGCCTGTGTCGCCTTCCTCGCCGTCCTCACCGCCGTGGCGAGCGTGACCTTCGCCGCCGCCGTCTCCGTGACCCGCGACCTGATCGGGCAGAAGGGCCGTACCCGGCTCGGGATCGGAGAGCCGACGGTCCTGCGGCTGTCCGTCGTCGCGCTCTGCGCCGTGAGCCTTTTCCTCACCACCGCCGTGCACCGCTACCCCATCGAGTTCCTCCTCGCCTTCTCGCTGAGCCTGGCCGCCTCATGCGTGTTCCCGGCGCTCGTCTACTCCTTCCTCTGGCCCGGCTTCGACCGCCGAGGGCTGCTGTGGCTGGTCTACGGAGGGCTGTCCCTCTGCGTCCTGCTGACCCTCTTCTCCCCCTCCGTGTCCGGGACGGCGTACGCGCTGCTGCCGGAGGAGGACTTCGACCTGTTCCCGCTCCACACCCCCGGGCTGGTCTCCGTCCCGGCAGCCTTCCTCCTCGGATGGCTCGGCAGCGCGCGTCCGTGGGAGCGGACCGCACGCCCCCGGCGCACGGCATGGGGGGACGCAGGAGATCAGGGTCGCGCCCCGGCTCCTGACCGTGGTGCCTCTCAGGCAGGCATCGGCTACGGCCGGGACGGCGTCACCGGGTAGATCCGCTGAGACTGCGAACGTTCGGGAGCCTGGAACGGCGACCTCGCGCGGTTGCACCGCCGCTCTCTTACGACTGTCTACGGCCGGAGGAGAGCGGCGGTGCGACCGGCCTGTGCATCGTGCACCGGACCCGAGCGAAGCAGGTGCTCGCTGTCGTTCTGGCCGGCGGTCGTGACTGGCGAAAGTGAAGCCACGAGCCCCGGGAACAGCGAGAAAACACCATGCCAATCGAACTCATCCGACCGTCGGCAGCCGTCGAGGGCCCGGTCAACCGGAGTTCTCATCGAGGGAGAGAATCCACATGACAACACAGAAGCAGCCCCAGACCCTGCCGTCGGTGGCGGCTGACACGCCGAAGGACGAAATTCTCCAGCTCCTGACCCGCGACGGCGGCGTCATCGTCAAGAACTTTCTGACGAAGGAGCAGATGAACCGCTTCAACGCCGAGATCGAGCCTCCGCTGCAGGCACTTCGCCCGGGCTCGACCCACTCGAACGAAATGGTGGCCGCGTTCCACGGCAGCAACACCAAGCGGCTCACCAACCTGGTCACGCACAGCGCCACGTTCCGCAACGAGATCCTCGAACACCCCCTGGTCCACGAGGTCTGTGACCAGGTCTTCCTCCCGGAGTCGGGCACGTACTGGATGACCACCGCGCAGGTGATCGAGATCGGCCCCCACAGCCAGGCACAGATGCTGCACCGGGACCTGGAGAACTGGTTCCCGTTCATCGGTATGGGGCCCGACGGCCCGGAAGTCACCCTCAACTTCCTGATCGCCCTGACCGACTTCACGGAGGAGAACGGCGCCACCCGCGTCATCCCCGGGAGCAACCACTGGAGCGACTTCGAGGACCGCGGGACTCCGGAGCAGACGATTCCCGCAATCATGAACGCCGGAGACGCCCTTCTGTTCAGCGGCAAGACCGCGCACGGTGGCGGCGCGAACCGGACCGGCGACGAGTACCGGCGGGCCGTGGCCTTCGCCCTCAATCCGGGCTTCCTCACCGGCGAGGAGGCGTACCCCTTCCTGGTCGACATGGAGATCGCCAGGACGCTCTCGCCGCGTGTCCAGCGCATGCTCGGGTTCCGCTCCCAGTACCCGACGGGCTCCCCCGGCCTGTGGCAGGTGGACTACGCCGACCTCGGCAACTACCTCGGTCTCTGAGAGCCGACCCGATCGGCTCACGTGTCGTGACTCCTGACCTCAGGGTTCCGACACGGTGACGGGGCCTGGGCCGGCGGCAGCCCTTCCCGGACGACCGTCATCGTGCTGTGGCGAACCAGGTCACGGGAACGCCGCAACTGTCCGAGGAGCGCACGCCAAGGCCCTCCCGTACATTCGCCCTATGGGAACCGACGTCGATGCGTTCCTCGGTCAGCTGGCTCGCCGCCTCAGACCACAGGTGCGGAAGCTGGCCGGCCTGCTGCTCCAGCGCCTGAACGGCGAACTCCCCGAGCTGTCGGAGGAGGCGGACATCGCGGCTCTGAACCTGGAGGAGACGGCCCAGCACATCACCGCCTTTCTGGATCTCCTGGAGACCCGCCCCGATGCGAGCGCGCCGAAGGCTCCCCCGATCGCCTTGGAAGGAGGTCGCCTCTACGCCCGGCGAGGGATTCCGGTGAGCAGGCTCCTCCGTGGCTACCGGATCGGCCATCTCAGCCTGCTCGAACTGCTGCAAGCCGAAGCGCCCCGCCTCACCGACGACTGGCACATGATCCACCTGGCCTCGATGAGGCTGGTCACGATCGGCTTCGACTACGTGGACCGGTCCTCGGAAGAGGTCGTCGCCGCCTACCAGGAGGAGCGCGACCGTCTGCTGCAGCGTCGGCTCGCCCTCACCAACAGGGCGAGCAAACGGATCGGGACCACGCTCGACGTCACCCGGACCGCGGAGGAGCTGACGGAGTTCTGCACCGAGGACTTCGCCGACCTCGTCACCGTCGACCTCTTCGACTCCGCACTCGACGAAACGGGCATGGGTTCAACAGAGGCTCTGACGCAGCGCCGAGTCGCCCAGCGCTCCGTCCTCGACGGCTGTCCGGAGTCCCTGCTCCGCATCGACGAAGCCCACTCCTACCCCGATGAATCGGAACCGGTTCGCGCACTGACCACCGGACGACCCGTCCTGCACCACATCACGGGGACCGAGATGCCCACGTGGATGGCACCGTCCGAGTCCCACGGCCGAGTGCTGCGCACGCTCGGCCTCCACTCGGTTCTCCTCGTGCCCTTGCACGCCCGCGGGGACACCCTGGGCCTGGTGCAGTTCGTGCGCCATCGCACCTCGGCCCCCTTCGACGACGACGATCTCCTGCTGGCGCGGGAGATCGTCTCCAGGGCAGCGGTGTCCATCGACAACGCCCGTCGGTACACCCATGAGCGTTCCACCGCGCTCACCCTCCAACGCACCCTGCTGCCGCACCACACGGTGCGACAGTCGGCCGTCGAAACTGCCTCTCGTTACCTGCCCGCCGGGTCCCGCGCGGGTGTGGGCGGGGACTGGTACGACGTGATTCCGCTGTCCGGGGCCCGCGTCGCGCTCGTCGTCGGCGACGTCGTCGGTCGCGGTCTGCACGCCGCCGCCACCATGGGCCGGCTCCGCACAGCGGTCCGCGCCTTCGCCGACATCGACCTCATGCCCGACGAACTCCTCACCCATCTGGACGACGTGGTCATCCGGATGCAGCGGGAGGAGTCGCGGGACGAGGGCGAGACCAGCGCCACCTGCCTGTACGCGATCTACGACCCCGTCTCCCGCCGGTGCTCCCTCGCCAGTGCCGGCCACATCCCGCCGACCGTGGTCATCCCCTCGACCACCGGCGGGGCCATCTCGGCCTCCGGCGTGGTCGAGCTGCCCGAGGTACCGATCGGACCGCCTCTCGGCCTGGGCGGACTCCCCTTCGAGACCGCCGAGTTCGAACTGCAGGAGGGCAGCCTGCTGGTCCTGCACACCGACGGGCTGATCGCCGCCGACCGCACGCGTGACGTCGACCTCTCACTCACCACGCTGCACGGTGTCCTCGCCTCGGCGCCGGAGTCGTTGGAGGAGATCTGCGACCGGCTGCTGGCCGCGCTGTTGCCCAGCCGACCCGCCGATGACGTCGCTCTGCTCGTCGCCCGGACCCGTGCCCTCGACCCGGACCACGTCGCCACGATGGACCTCCCGTCCGATCCGGCAGCCGTATCCGGGGCCCGTGGTTTCGCGTCCGACGTCCTGGCGGCCTGGGGGCTGGAGGAACTGTCCTTCACCACGGAGCTGGTCGTCAGCGAACTGGTGACGAACGCGATCCGCTACGGCAAGAGCCCCATCCAGCTGCGACTGGTCCTCCAGACGACGCTCACCTGCGAGGTCTCCGACGCCAGCAGCACGGCCCCGCATCTGCGCCGCGCCCGGATCTTCGACGAGGGCGGCCGCGGCCTGCTCCTGGTGGCCCAGCTCACCGAACGCTGGGGCGCACGGCACAACCGCGAGGGAAAGGTCATCTGGGCCGAGCAGGCCCTTCCTGCGGACAGTGGACCGAGCACCGAAGGAACGTGACCCCGCTCGGACCCCGGGAAGAGGAACGAGTTCGCCCGAACCACCCGCACGGCCAGCGGGCGAGCCGTCGACCGGGGCGACTGTGTCGACCGACTGAGTCGATATAGTGGGCCTATGGCTCATGTTTCCGCGGCGGAGCGCCGCCCTCAGTTGATCAAGGCGGCCATCGACCTCATGGCCCGGGAGGGCGTGGCCGCGGGGAGCACCCGCGCCATCGCCGCGGAGCTCGGTGTCGCGCAGACCACCGTCCACTACACCTTCGGCACGAAGGAGGACCTCTACCGCGCGGTCATGGACCACATCACCGACGAGCTGGTCGCGCAGGTGCAGCGGGCGGCGCCGGAGGACGCGGGCTTCGAGGAGACCATCGGCGCCTTCGCGGGGGCCCTGTGGGGCACCGTGCGCGAGCCGACGTCGCACCACCAGCTGCTCAGCGAGCTGACCATGTTCGCCCTGCGTGTGCCCGGTCTCAACGAGGCCCGGCAGGGTCACTACCAGCGGGTCATAGAGGTGACCGCGCAGGTGATCGCCGAGACGGCGGAGAGGACGGGGCAGGAGCTGGCCGAGTCCCCGGAGACGGTGGCCCGGTTCTTCCTCTCCGGCTTCGACGGACTCACCATGCAGGTCCTCGTGGCCCTGCCGGACGAGGCCACTGAGCGGACCGGCCTCAGGGCGCTCGTGGCCGCGACCGTGGCGCTGGCCAAGGGGGACCTCGGCCTCCCTGACGTGCCGATGGCCTGACACGACACGAGAACGGTTGTGGGCGCGCCTTTCCAGGTGCGCCCACAACCGTCTCTGCCTCCTCGTGGGGTTCAGCCGGCCCAGACGTCCTCGACGTAGCGCCCGGACGCGACGAGCTCCGCGAGCCATGCCACGGCCTGCTCGTCGCTCGCACCGGTCCGCTCGCGGTGGATCGCCATGAACGCCTCCCGTACGGCGGGTGCCATACGGCGGCCGTCACCGCAGATGTAGACGCGGCCGCCGGCCTCCAGGACCGACCACACCTCCTCGCTCTCGCGGGCGATGCGCTCCTGGACGAAGCGGGCCCCGTTCTCGGGCGCGTGCATGAAGGTGGGGCGCATGCTGACGGCGCCGGCCGCCTCGGCCGCCTCGAACTCCTCCCGGTGCAGGAAGTCCACGTCGGGGTGGTCGCAGCCGAAGTAGCAGAGCAGGGTGCCGGTCGAGCCGGCGTGGTGGCGATCGAGGACCGCGCCGCGGAAGGGCGCGAGGCCGGTGCCCGCGCTGATCAGGATCACCGGCACGGAGGTGTCTTCGGGGAGGCGGAAGGACTCGCTGCACGGCAGGACCCGGGCCTGGATCACGTCGCCCGCGTTCACGGTCTGCAGGAAGTGCGAGGCGATGCCCCGGAAGGTGCCCTCGCCCGACCGGTGGGGCGCGGCGAGCAGCGACACCATCAGGTCGGCCTCGCCGGGCCGGGCCGCGGCCGACGACGAGATCGAGTAGTGCCGGGGACGCAGGACCGGCAGCAGCTCCAGGAAGCGTTCGAAGGGCAGCTCGCACGCGCGGTAGCGCTCCAGGAGGTCCAGGACGCTGAGCCCCGCCATGGTCACCTGCTCCCGGAAGGTCTCGGGAGCGGCGGTGGCGAAGGCGGTGAGCGGCTGCTTCTCGGGCGGGCAGGCGGTGTGCTCGGCGAGCACGGCGACCTGCTCCTGGGTGGCCGCGTCCTGGAGCTCGACGAAGTCGGTGAGGAGGCGGCGCAGGGTCAGCGGCCGGTCGACGGGCAGGGCGCCCCGGCTCCGGCGCCGGGCGCGCAGCCGGACGGTGCGGTCCAGGTCGAGGCCGAAGCGGTCGGCGACGCGCTGGACGAGGGCCTCGGAATTGCTGGGCAGGACGGCCAGGTGGTCGGCGGTGCGGTAGGTGACGCCCTCGGGCAGCCGGAGCCGCAGGAACCGCTTGGAGCGTCCCAGTTCGTGGTCGGTGTCGACGAGTTCGTACGCTTCGAGGACCTCCATCGGCCGGACGCCGTGGCGCTCGGCGAGGCCGCCGAGGACCGACTCGGAGGTGTCCTCCAACTCGTACAGCCCCTCGTCTTCCGTCTCCGGTGCGGGGTCGGCCGCTTCACCGGCGACCGCCTCGCCGTACTCGTCCAGGAGCGCCTTCCACAGGTCTTCCGTCCACTGGTCGACCGCTCCGCCGAAGTCGCCGGAGGCGTCGGCGCTGCCGCGCTCCAGGAGCGGAATGGCGCCGACGGCGGTCAGACGCTCGTCGATCAGGGTGGGGATCCGCTGGTAGGTGGCTGCCCAGTTGCGGTCGCCGACACCGAGGACTGCGTACCGCAGCCCGGTGAGCGAGCCGGGGGCGAGGTTCTCCAGCCAGGCGACGAACCCGGCGGCGTCGTCGGTGGGGCGACCGTTGTAGGAGGCGGCGACGATGACGACGGGCCCCTTGGAGCCGGCCAGCCTCTCCGTGTACGCGTCGAGGGGGGCGACGGACGGGGTGAAGCCGTGCTCCTCGCCGTCGGTGCCGAGGTCGCGGGCGATGCCGGCACAGGTGCCGAGGTTGGAGCCGTGCAGCAGGGTCAGCGCGGTGCCGCTCGCCCGGCGCGTCACGGCCGCGGTCCGGCCCGCGACAGGGGCGGCCGCCGTCGCGGCGGGCAGGCGCCGTTCGTCGCTGGTGCGGCGGGCGAGCCGCAGGCTGAAACCGTCGGGCTTGATGGTCAGCGTCGACTTGATCTTCATCTGGTAGTCGGTGTGGTCGATCAGGCGGTAGCGGTGCACCAGCAGGCCGAGCAGCAGGGTGGCCTCGTGCAGCGCGAACTGGCGGCCGATGCAGGCCCGCTCGCCGCTGCCGAACGGCTTGAAGGCGTGGACCGAACGGGCCGCCTCCCGCTCGGGGGTGAAGCGCTCGGGATCGAACAGCTCGACGTTCTCCCCCCAGGCCGCATCGCGGTGCAGGGCGGAGGTGATCACCATCAGCGACTCGCCCTTGCGCACGGGGTACTTGCCGCCGATGACGGTGTCCTCGATCGGCTCGACTGCGTACGCGGGCGCCGTCGGCCACAGCCGCAGGCTCTCGTTGAGGATCTGGCGGATGTAGGTGAGTTTGCCGATGTCCCCGTACTGGGGGTCCGGGGACTCGGCGTCGCCCCACAGGGCGTCCACCTCGGCCTGGGCCCGGGCGAGCACCTCCGGATGCTTGGTCAGGTAGTACAGGGCGAAGGAGAGCGCGCTGCTGGTGGTCTCGTGGCCGGCGATCAGGAAGGTGATCACCTGGTGCCGGATGTTGACGTCGTCCAGCGGCTCACCGGTGACGGGGTCCTTCGTGTGCAGCATCAACCCCATCAGGTCGTCCGTGCTGGTGTCGCCGGAGGCGCGGCGCTCCCTGATCACGTCGTCCACGAGGTCCACCATCAGGTCGATGTCCGCGCGGAACTGCTCGACCTTCTTCCTCTTGAACAGCTCGGAGCCCGGGATGGACTCGCCCTTCTCCTGGGCGAAGACGAGGGCCCGGGCCATCGCCTCGACGAACGGGTGCAGGTCGTTCCGGCGGAAGGACTGGAAGTCGTAGCCGAAGCCGCACAGGCCGATCGTGTCGAAGGTCAGACGGGTCATCTCGTCGGGCACGTCCACCGACTGCACCCCGGCCAGCCGGTCCCATTTGCCGATCAGCGAGCGGGCGACCTTGAGCATGGGGTCGTGGTAGCTGCGCATCGCGCCGAGCGAGAACGCGGGCATCAGGATGTCGTGGGCCTTGCGCCAGTTCGGTTCGTGGTTGTAGGCGGTGAACAGACCGTCCCCGGCCAGAGCTCGGACCTCGACCAGGTCGGCGTGGACGTGCTTGCGGAAGCGGGTCTCGTCCGACAGCTCGGTCACGAGGTCCAGGCCGCCGACCATGACGGTGTCCCTCCCGAAGAGCCGCAGCCGGTACACGGGCCCGAATTCCTTGAACTCCTTCAGCAGGTAGGCCAGGAAGTCCGCGCCCGCGGGAACGTTGAACGCGTGGCCTACGAGGGGCAGCGGGGGGCGCTCGGGGATCGCCCGCGCCGCACCTACGGACACCTGAGTCATGAGCGTGCCTTTCGTTGCACTCCAGCAGTCGCCAACCAACTTACACACGACTGTGTCAGGTGAACATGTCGGTTGACTGTATTGAGTGACACAGTCCATTGATGGAACTTGGCGACCTTGGAAAACGTCCGGCGGAAGCCGCTTGACAGGCGACATTGTCAGTCGACACGGTTGAACGACATGGTCAGTCGACCATGTCGAGCGCATGAGCTGTGCGCACTTCTCACCGAGCACATCGAGGTTTCCGCATGAACACCATGCTGGCCGGACGGCTGCGCCTGGACACCCGCACCTTCGCCGTCGAGGAGGTCCCGATCCCGGTTCCCGGCCCGGGCGAGGTCCTCGTCGAGGTGCGGGCCGCCGGTGTCTGCCTGTCCGACATCCATCTGATCGACGGCAGCCTGAGCCCCTTCTTCCCCGTGGACGCCGTCAAGGAATCCGGCGCCATCACCCCCGGCCACGAGGTGGCCGGCGTCGTCCACACCGTCGGCCCCGACGTGAAGGGCGACTGGACCCCCGGCCGACGGGTCGTGCTCCAGGCCGGGCAAGCGTGCGGCGATTGCGCCGACTGCCTGCGCCACGCGCTCTGCCGCCGGCCCCGGACCCGTGGAGTGGACTACGACGGCGGCTGGGCACAGTACGCCCTCGCCCGGGAGGACACCCTGCTCCCCATCCCGGACCACCTGCCGTTCGACCAGGCCGCGATCATCCCCGACGCCGTCTCCACCCCGTACGCCGCGATCGTGGACACCGGCGCCGTCCGACCCGCGCAGGCGGTCGGCATCTGGGGAGCCGGAGGCCTCGGCGCCCACGGCATCCGGCTCGCCCGTCTGGTCGGCGCCGCCCCCGTCATCGCCGTCGACCCGCTGCCCTCGGCCCGCGAGCGCGCCCTCCTCTTCGGAGCCGACCACGCGCTCGACCCCATGGCCGGAGACTTCGCCGAGGCGGTGCGCGAGGCCACGGCGGGCCGGGGCATCGACGTCGCCTTCGACTTCGCCGGTGTCGGAGCGGCCCGCGCCCAGGCCACCGCCGCCCTCGGCCCGAACGGCGTCCTGGTGCTCGCCGGCCTCACCCCGGAGCCGATCACCGTCGCCGACAGCATCGACTTCTGCTTCAACGTCCGACAGATCCGCGGACACTACGGCTCCGAGCCGGAACACGTGGAACAGCTCGTCGGACTGGCCGCGGCCGGTCGGATCGACCTCGGCCCCTCCGTCAGCGCCCACGTCCCCCTGGCCGAGGCCGCGGACGCCGTCGCCCGGCTGGAGAAGAAGATCGGGGACCCGATCCGCCTCGTGCTCATCCCCTGAGCAGGAAGGGCGGTGGCCGGCTCGCCACGCCCAGCGCGGCTGATCCGGCCACCGCCCCCGCCCTCCGGGGATCAACGGCACCCGTCAGGCGCCCTGCCCGCTGTCCAGCGCCGCGACCCTGCCGGCCACGATCACCGTGCTGAAGACGAACGTGATGGTCGCGTTGGCCGCCACCGTCCGGCGCATCTCCCGCGACATCACCGTGACGTCCGTCGTACCGAAGGTGGCCATGACCGACAGGGCGAAGTACACGTAGTCGGCCCAGGCCACCGTCTCATCACCCGGAAAGTCCAGCGCTGCCTCGTCCTCCACGAGGTTGTCTGCATGGAAAGCCACCGCGAAGGCGGCCGGCACGCAGATCCAGGCGACGACGAGGCCGAGCGCCATCAGGACCCGTACCGCCGCCGGGAAAGCGGAACCCAGATGCCCGGGACGCCAGACCGCCGACACCACGAGCGCCGCCGACGCGATGAGGACCGACACTCCCGGCCCCGGCGCGGTCCCCAGGAGATAGCGCTGCAGCACGGTGCCCCGCGCCTCCCGCCGGGCCCACAACCGGATCCGTCCCGGCGGTGCGGACGAGAAGGCCCTCAGCGTGACCACCAGGTGGCACAGCAGGTAGGCGAACAGCGCCACCACGCCCAGGTCGGCACTCGATGCGGACACCGACCCCGGCGCGAGAACCCTCAGCAGGCTGAGGAGCACGGCGACATGGGCACACGCCATCCTCGGGTGGTCGGACGGCTGATGAAGATTGCCACATGGACTCAAAGGCATTCTCTTCCAGGGTCGGCCCAGTGTCCTGCGCCGGAAAGGGCATAGAGCCTGCCTCTTGGAATTGCCATGCGCATGGCGCTGCATGCCAACTCGAAGTCGTGTGCCAGCGGCTGATCGAGCGGGTCGTGGGTCTCGACGACGCTGCGGTGCTGCTGCCCGGCTTCAACCGGGCCTCCCCAGCCGGGATGACGATGATCGATCCGCTCCACGGCTGAATCCACGGCGGACGCGGCCGGGGCGGCGGGCGTGGCGTCGGGATGTGGACGGGTTGTCGGGTGATGATGCCGAAGTGCGACTTGATCACGTGTCCTATGCGGTGGCCCGCGACAGCTTCGTCTCGACCGTCCAGCGGATCGGATCGGCCCTCGGCGCCGGGTTCGTCGACGGGGGCGTGCACCCGCGATTCGGCACCCGCAATTTCGTTCTCCCGCTGAGCGGCGGCACCTACGTCGAGGTCGTCACCACACTCGACCACCCCGCCGCCGACCGCGCGCCCTTCGGCCAGGCGGTCGCGCGCCGCGCCGCCGAGGGCGGCGGCTGGCTCGGTTGGGTGGTCTCCGTGGACGACATCGCCCCGGTCGAGGCCCGCCTCGGCCGCACCTCGACCGAGGGCCACCGGGTCCGCCCCGACGGGTTCGACCTGAGGTGGAAGCAGATCGGCCTGCTGGAGCTGCTGGAGGACCCGCAACTTCCCTATTTCCTGCAGTGGTTGGTCCCCAGCGAGGAGCGCCCGAGCGCCGACCCGCGCACCTCCACCACCATCCACGGAGTCTCCATCGCCGGCGACGCCGCCTCCATCGCCGAATTCCTCGGCGAACCGGCCGACCACCCCCTCGACCAGATCGACGTCACCTGGGTCGAAGACGAGGAACCGGGCCTGGTCTCGGTCGAGTTCGCCACCGCCCACGGCCCGGTCACGATCTGACCAGGGCCCCACTGCCCCGCGGGAGCAGCCGGCTGGGGTCTCCTGGCCAGCGCGTGTCCCTTTGACGGGAGGCGCGTCGCGGCGGACGATTCGGGGCCTCCCGGACTCCAGCCGGGCAGCTGGGCAGCCGGAGGTGCATCGGCGACGGCCGGTGGCTGAATACGCTCGAAGTGACGCGGGTCGGGCCGCCCGCACGCCCAAGACGGAGTCCAGCCCCGGCAGGGGGCCGGGACCGGACAACTGGTGCGATGTCCACGGGCAGCACCGTACGGATTGCAGAGGTCGGGCCTCGGGTGCTTCACGCAGGCCGGGCACAAGGTCCAAAGCCCCCCTTCCGCACCCGGACTCTTCACCCGGTCGGCGTAGTCCGCCTGGGGCGGCCGCAGGCGCCAGGCATGCTCGTCGAGGACGTGGCCACGTCGCGGTGCGTCAATGCCGGCAGGACGGCCGGACGCGGAGCAGCTCGGTCCGCAGGACGGGTGTGCCGTCGACCGGTGCCGGGTTCTCCGCGGTCGGCTCGATGCCTGCGGCGGCGATCTTGTCGAGTGTCGTCAGGCCATCGGGGCCGACCGTGCCGAACACCGTGTAGTTCGGTCGCAGTGCGGAGTCGCCGTAGACGACGAAGAACTGCGAGCCGTTCGTGTTCGGACCGGCGTTGGCCATCGCCAGCAGGCCGCGCCCGTAGAGACGGCGCGTGCCGGTGGGATCGGTGGGTGCGGGCGGCAGGTCCACCGGCAGCTCGTCCTTGTACTTGTACCCGGGGCCGCCCTCACCGGTACCGGTCGGGTCGCCGCACTGCAGGACCTTCAGCGTCGGATACGCCGTCAGACGGTGGCACACCGTACGGTCGTAGAACCCGTGTCGTGCCAGGTGCAGGAAACTCTGCACCGTGCACGGCGCCTTGGCCCGGTCCACGTGCAGCAGGAGCGAGCCCTGGCTGGTCGGAACCGCCATGTCCACCGTGCCGCGACTGGGGGTGCGCCGCGGGTCGGGCGGCAGCGGAACAGGGCGCGCCGGCGGCTCGTCCGGGGTCTGCGTGTACTGGCAAGGGCCGTGCGTGGTGCGTGGCGGGGCGCTGTCGGAAGCGGTGGCGACACTCCCCCCGGACACGACTAACGCCACGGCCGCGAATGCGCCGATCAGTGCTCGTTTCATCTTGCACGCCTCCCGAAGATCTCCAGGTCTTGGAGCGGTCGCAGTCTAGGGGGTGTCTTGTCGATCATGTCTCGAGCCAGATGAGGATGCTGGCGAGGGTGACGGCGGCGAGGTAGCGGTCGGGGCGTTTGTCGTAGCGGGTGGCGATGCCCCGCCATTGCTTCAGGCGGTGGAAACAGCGCTCGACGACGTTACGGCGCCGGTAGACGGCCCTGTCGAATCCGCAGGGCCGTTCCTGACGCCGTTTCCGGCCAGCAAGCTGGTCCACCCG
>NZ_JBEXSZ010000072.1:0-39205 GCF_040613865.1 Streptomyces sp. NPDC006197
CCTGTCCGCCCGGCTGCGCCGGATGCGCGGGCACGGCCTGGTCGCCCGCACCACCGACCCCGACGGCCGCCCCGCGTACCGCCTGACCCCGGTCGGCGCCGCGCTGGAGCCGTTGGTGTGGCAGCTCGGCGACTGGGCCCGCCGCTGGTCCTTCGGCGACCCCACGCGCGAGCAGCTCGACGCCGGGTGGCTGCTGTGGCGTCTGCGGCAGTACGTGCGGCCCGAGGCGCTGCCGGAGCGGCGCGTGGTCGTCGAGTTCGCGTTCCGGCTCGCGCAAGAACCGCCGGGCAGGACATCGCTTGGTGGCGCCTCGAAGAGCAGGTGCCGTGGACGTCCGTACCCTGCTGGTCCCCCTCCCCCTGGGACTGCTCCTCGCGGCGGCGGTCGCCGCCACCGCCCTGCCCTCCCTGGGGGAGCCGGCCGTCCCGGGCCTCGGACTCCGTGCGGGCCTTCTCACGCTGGTCGCGGCCCTGTGCGCCGGAGCGCTGTCCGTGTCGGTGGGCGCGACCGTCGTGGTCCTCCTGGTCGGCTCGGTGTCCTCGGCTCCCGGCGCGATGGGACCGCTCCGCACCCTCGCCCCGGCCTGCGAGTTGCTTCCGCTCCCGTCCGTACGTCCCCCTTCATGGAGCATCCGGGGAGGGGCAACGGCGGGCAGCCGCCCGTCGACGTCTTCTCCGACGCCCGGCGCATCCTCGAGGACGGCTCTGTCGGCCACGACACGCCGACGACCGCCGTGCCCGTGCGCGCACCTCCTGCGTGATGACGGAGCAGTCCGCGCTGCGACCCGACACGCAGGTGGTGTTGACCGTGGCCCTCGCCGACGGAGCGGGAATGACCGACAGTGCCGAGCGCGCGCAGTACGAGGTGGAGCACCCCGGGCTGTTGGACGCCCGGGTACGGAGTTCGGGCACCGGCTGGTCTCTGGCCGCCGGCACGGAGTGGACGTCGTCCCCCGACCCCCAGTCGCTCCACGCCGATGAGGACATCCCCGTCGGCCGGGCCCGTGGCCGCATGGGGAACGTGCTGGTGGCCGTGGACGTGGCGCTGGAGTTCGGCACCGAGCGACTCGAGCGACTGGCCCGGCAGGCCGCGGAGACGCTCGTACGACAGGTCCTCGACCGCATCCGCCGCATCTCCGGTCTCCCGGCCGACCGGTCCCCGAGGGGACGCCCCTCACGCGCGTCCCGGGCAGCCGGATCTCCGGCGGATCGCGCTTCGGGGTCTTCGACAGGAAACGGACAGGCCGGATCGCCGGCGTCGTCTGGGAGGAGAGCGATCCCGCCCACGTCGTGGTGCTCGACGCGCTGGTGGGGTTGCGAGTGCCGTGCGAAGCGCGGTGCTCCACCGGGGACGGAGACGGCGGGCAGGGCACGGGCACGGCCGCCGGCACAGGCCGATGGCTCGCCTGCACGGCGAACCACGGCCCAGTCGGCCTGCTGCCCGGAGGTTCGGGGCCGGACAATCCTTGAGGCGTATCTCCCCTCGGCGTTGTCGACGCGGCTGACGAGTGGGGGGACGTCGAGTGCGGTGCGGCCGCTTCGTGCTGGGTTCCGGGCGGGCCGCAGAGAGAGGGCGCATGACGTTCTGTCCGGCGCTGCTGTACGGGGCCCGCGGCCCGCGCGGTCCGGTCAGCGGGGCCGGACAGGGACGTCCGGCGCGGCGTGTTCGCCAGCACCGGCGGCCGGCTGGAACACCACCCTCACCGTCAGGCCGCCCCCTTCCGGGTTGGCCGATGCTGTTGCCTCGGCGCCGTGCGCCCGGGCGACGGCGTCGACGATGGACAGGCCGAGGCCCGTCCCCTCTCCCGGCGCGTGGGTGCGTTCGTTCAGTCGGCGGAAGGGCTCGAAGAGCAGCGGGACCGTGTCGGACGGCACGACCGTCCCGGTGTTGGTCACTTCGATGCCGATGTCCGGGCCGGTGCGCACGTCGACCCGTCCCCGCGGCACGTTGTGCCGCACCGCGTTCGCGACCAGGTTGTGCAGGAGACGTTCCAGGAGCACCGGATCCCCCTCGACGGCCAGCGGCAGTGCCCGGACGGTGACGCGCACGTCCCGCTCCGCCGCCTCGTCGGCCAGCGCGGCCGTCACCCGCCGGGCGAGCTCGTCCACCGCGACCCGGCGGCGTTCCTTGAGCCCTTGTTCGGAGGTGGCGAGGAGCAGCAGCCCCTCGATGATCCGCTCGCTCGTGTCCGCCACCTCGATCAGCTTCGACCGCATGCGTGCCACCCGCTGCGGGGACGGATCGTCGGCGAGCCCGATCTCCGCGGCCGCCCGCTGCACGGCGAGCGGGGTGCGCAGCTCGTGCGCGGCGTTCGCGGCGAACCGTTGCTGGGCGGAGACGAGCCGCTCCATGCGGCCGAGCATGCCGTCGAAGGTGTCGGCGAGCCGCTTGAGCTCGCCGGGCGGCGCGTCGAGGGCGATCCTCTCGTGGAGGTTCTCGCCGGAGAGGCGGCGGGCGGTGTCGGTGATGACGGCGATCGGCCGGAGCACCCGGCCCGCCGTCCACCAGGCGAGCGCGACCGACAGAACCGCGTAGCAGACGAGGACGGTCACCGAGACGGTGAGAAGCCGGTCGAGGGCGGCGGACTCGGCCGCGTCGCTCAGCGTCCGTGTGATCGCCAGGACCTCGCGCGGGGCGACGCCGGTGCCCGTGCTCGGTGCGGGGCTCGCGGGTGCGGCGCTCGGCATCCCGGTGGGGAGGGTGGTCGGCCAGGACGACGGCAGTTGTTCCAGCCGCTGTGCCGGTACGGCGGTGGTGACGGCCGTACTGATCGACGAGTACATGCCCTCCTGCACGAGCACGTACACGACACCCGTGAGCAGGGCCCCCGCGAGCACGAGCAGCCCGGCGTAGAGGGCCGTCAGCCGGGCCCGTTCGCTGCGGAACGGCAGCATGCGGTCGGGCCGTGCGCCGAGGGCCGGCGCCCGCGGCGGCCGTGTGCGCAGGTGCGGCGACGCGCGGAGCTTCCGTACGCCGTTCACGACGCGATCCGGTAACCCGCGCCGGAGACCGTCTCCACCACCGGTGGCTCGCCGAGCTTGGCCCGCAGCTTGCTGAGCGTCACCCGTACCGCGTTCGTACGGTAGCTGGTGTGTTCCTCCCAGACCTGCTCGATCAGGTCCTCGCCGCTGACCACCGCTCCCTCGGCCCGCAGCAGCGCCTCCAGGACGCCGAACTCCTTGGGCGACAGGTGCAGGTGCCGGCCGTCGCGGCTGGCCTGGCGGCGGGCGGTGTCCAGGACGATCCCGCCCCGTTCGAGGACGGGGGGCAGCGCGGGCCTGGTGCGCCGGCCGAGGGCCAGGACCCGGGCGAGGAGTTCGTCGTACGCGAAGGGCTTGGTCAGATAGTCGTCGGCGCCGAGCCCGAGGCCCTCGACCCGGTCCCGTACGGTTCCGGCCGCCGTCAGCATCAGGACCCGGGTCATGAGCCGTTGCTCGACCACCCGGCGGCACACGTCGTCGCCGTGCATCCCGGGCAGGTCACGGTCCAGGACGAGCACGTCGTACTCCCCCAGCTGCAGTTTCCGCAGAGCCTCCAGACCGTCGGCCGCCACGTCCACGGCGAGCGCCGCCCGGCGCAGCCCCTCGGCGATCATCTCCGCGAGGAACGCCTCGTCCTCCACCACCAGTACGCGCATGGCCCCTGTCTATCCGAAGGAGACCTTTCGCCGATGTAAACGAAACCGTGGAGAGAAGCGAAACATCCCCTCGCGGCACCCTCGCCACCATGACGATTCGACGGATCATCCGGACGGCCGCCGCCCCCTCCCTGGCCGCTGCCCTCGCCCTCTTCGCCACCGCCTGCTCGGGCTCTGCCGCAGGCGGGGACGACGGGAACGCGAACGGGGAGGGCAAGAAGGCCGACCAGGCCTTCGAGCACCGCAAGTGCCTGCGTGAGCAGGGCCTCGACGTGCCCGAGCCCAAGCCGGGCGAGAACGGCGTGGGGCTCACCATCAGCGGCGACGGCATGTCGAAGGAGAAGATGGAGAAGGCGTTCAAGGCCTGCGCGAGCAAGGCCGGCGGCGCCGGGTTCGGCAAGGAGCCGACGCAGGCCGACAAGGACAAGGCACTCGCGTACGCGAAGTGCATGCGCGAGAACGGCTTCAACATGCCCGACCCGAAGTTCGACGGCGGAGCACAGCAGGCCATGCCGATGCCGCAGGGCGCGCAGAAGGAGAAGTTCGAGAAGGCCGCCAAGGCGTGCGAAGGCGCGGCCCGATGAGCGGCGGCGCGGCAGACCCGCGCGCGGACGACGCGACAGAGCCGCGCAGGGGCGACATGGCAGAGCCGCGCAGGGGCGAGGCGGCAGACCCGCACACGGGCGGGCGGCGGCCGCTGGGGCGGCGCCGACTCGGGTTCGCCCTCCTCACGGTCGTCGCCATCGCGGGCGGCGGGGTCGCCGTCACCGCCCTGGCGACGCCGGAGAGGTCCTCGGCCGACCGTGCCGACGCCAAGGGGCTGCCTCCCGCCACGGCCCCCGTCGTCCGGGGCGACCTCGCCGACAGCTCCCAGCAGGACGGCACGCTCGGTCACCTCGGGGAACGGAAGATCAACGCGGGCGGCTCCGGCGGCACCCTCACCTGGCTCGCCCCGCCCGGCTCCGTCGTGAAGCGGGACGAGCGGCTCTACGAGGTCGACGGCGAGGCCGTCCGGCTGATGTACGGGGACGAGCCCATGTACCGGACCCTGAAGACCGGCGACACGGGCAAGGACGTACGGCAGCTGGAGGAGAACCTCGTCGCCCTCGGGTACACCGGCTTCGACGTCGACGAGGAGTACACGGCGAAGACCGCCGCGGCGGTCAAGCGCTGGCAGAAGTCCCACGACCTGAAGCAGACCGGCACCCTGGGCCCGGACCGGATCGCCTTCGCGGGCAGCGCGATACGGGTCAAGGAAGCGGGCTCCGACTCCGGTACGGGCTCGGGCGGCGGGGACCGGATCGCTCCCGGCGACCGCGTCGCGCCCGGCTCCCCGGTCCTCACGGTGACCGGCTCCGAGCGGGTCGTGAGCTTCGAGGTGCCGGCCTCGGAGGCGGGATCGGCGAAGACCGGGACGCGGGTCCAGGTCACGCTCCCGGACGGCACCCGGCTGCCGGGGAAGGTGTCGGCGGTCGGCAGGACCGCGACGGCGGGTGACGACCCGCAGGACAAGACCCCGAAGATCGACATCACGGTCTCCTTCGACGACCCGGCCAAGGCCAAGGGCGTCGACCAGTCCCCGGTCACGGTCGAGCTCACCGGCGAGATCCGCCGGGACGTCCTCTCCGTACCCGTCAACGCCCTGCTCGCGCTCCCCGACGGCGGATTCGGCGTCCAGGTCGTCGAGAACGGTGCGGCGAGGGACGTCAGGGTCGAACTCGGCATGTTCGCGCAGGGCAGGGTCGAGATCAGCGGCGACGGGCTGCGCGAAGGCATGAAGGTCGGGGTGCCGTCCTGATGACCGGCACCGTGCAGCACATCGAGGGCCCCGGCCCGACCCCGGGCCCGGTCCACGGCCCTGCCCCCGTCCGGGTGCCGGTCGTCGAGCTCAGAGGCGTCGTCAAGGAGTACGCGGGCGGTGTCCGCGCGCTCGACGGCGTCGACCTCACCATCGGCGAGGGCGAACTCGTCGGCATCGTCGGCCCCTCGGGCTCCGGCAAGTCGACCCTGCTCCACATCGTCGGCACCCTCGACCGGCCGACCGCCGGCACGGTCGCGATCGCCGGTCATGATGTCGCCGCGCTCACCGACCGGAGGCTCTCCGCCCTGCGCGCCCGCCACATCGGCTTCGTCTTCCAGGCCTTCCACCTGGCACCGGGCGTCACCGCCCTGGACAACGTCGCCGAGGGACTGCTCTACTCCGGTCTGCCCCGGGCCCGCCGCCGCGGGCTGGCCGCCGAGGCGCTGGCCCGGGTCGGCCTCGCCGACCGCACGGGGCACCGGCCGCACGAGCTGTCCGGCGGTCAGAAGCAGCGCGTCGCCATCGCCCGTGCGGTCGTGGGACAGCCCGACCTGCTGCTCGCCGACGAGCCGACCGGCGCTCTGGACACGGCGTCCGGCGAGGCGGTCATGGAACTGCTGCACGCCCTGAACCAGGAGGGCGCGACGATCGCGGTCATCACCCACGACACCGAGATCGCGCAGCGCCTGCCGAGAACGGTCCGGATCCGCGACGGCAGGGTCGTCACGGACCCGGCCCCGGGAAAGGTCGTAGTCTGATGCCCGGCAGGCACGAGCGGAGGACGCCCCGGGCGGCCGACCGGCAAGCCGTCGCGCTCAAAGCCCGCCGGCTCGGCCCGCGCGACGTCCTGCACGTCGGCTCGGCCGGGCTGCGAAGCAGGCCCGTGCGGGTGGTGCTGTCGGCGCTCGGGATCGCCATCGGCATCGCGACGATGATCGCGGTGGTGGGCATCTCGGCCTCCAGCCAGGCGCAGCTGCTCCGGCGACTCGACGCCCTCGGCACGAACATGCTGGTCGCCAAGCCCGGGGAGGGGATGTTCAGCGGACAGGAGGTGAAGCTACCCAAGGACGCCGTCGGCATGGTCGGCCGCATCGAGGGCGTCGAGGAGGCCGGCGCGAGCGGGGACCTCCGACGCACGGTACGCCGCTCGCGGATGATCCCGGAGACGGAGACCGGCGGCATCGCGGTGAAGGCGGCGACCGTGGGACTGCTCGACGTGCTGCGCGGCACGACGGCGTCCGGCACCTGGCTGAACGCCGCCAACGGCCGCTACCCCTCCGTGGTGCTCGGGCACGTCGCCGCGGAACGGCTGGGCATCGACCGGCCCGGCCGGCAGGTCTGGATCGACGACCGCTACTTCACCGTCGTCGGCATCCTCGACCCCCTGCCGCTCGCCCCCGAGATCGAGCGCTCGGCACTGGTCGGCTGGGAGAGCGCCCAGCGGCTGCTCGGCTTCGACGGGCATCCGACCGCGGTGTACGAGCGGTCCACGGACGCTTCCGTACGGCAGGTCCAGCGGCTCCTCGCGCCGACGATCGACCCGCAGAACCCGCAGAACGTGTCCGTGAGCGACCCTTCCGAGGTGCTCAAGGCGAAGGCGGCGACGGAGGGCGCGTTCTCCACGCTGCTCCTCGGGCTCGGCGGGATCGCCCTGCTCGTGGGCGGTGTCGGCGTCGCCAACACGATGATCATCTCGGTCCTGGAGCGGCGTCACGAGATCGGGCTGCGCCGCTCGCTCGGCGCGACGCGAGGCCAGATCCGGATCCAGTTCGTGACGGAATCCCTGATGCTGTCGGGCCTCGGCGGCATCGCCGGCGTGACCCTGGGCGCGGCGGCGACGGCCGTGTACGCCTCCGCGGGCGGACTGCCCTGGGTGGTCCCGCCCTGGGCGGCCGGGGCCGGCTTCGTCGCGACCCTCGCGATCGGCACGGTGGCGGGCCTCTACCCGGCGGTCCGCGCCGCCCGCCAGTCACCGACCCTGGCACTGGCGGCGGCGTAGCGAACCGGCCCCGCGGCCGGTCGGTGAATCTGAGCCGACCGACCGCGGGGCCGCCGTGTGTGGAGGCCGCGCACCAACAAGGGGGACTCCACAACCACAAGTGTCCGCACAACCCCGTCGGTTCCACTTCTACGAGGCCGCGGAGCGTTGCCGGACGACCGAAGTGAGTACACGTACTCAGGTATCGTCCGTCGGGCTTCTCCATGCTGGGGAACGAAAGCCGGATTGCCTCAGGGGGACGCTCATGGACCACGCCATACAGCTGCGCGCAGCCGCGCCCAGCGATCACGACTGGATCCACGAGCTGCGGCATCGGGTGTACGCGGAGGAACTGGGCCAGCATCCGGTGCATCCGTCCGGGCGGTTGAGCGACGGGCTCGACGGCGACAACGTGTACCTCGTGGCCTCGCGCGGCGAGACGCGGATCGGTTTCGTCAGCCTCACCCCGCCGTGGGTCGGTCGCTACGCGCTGGACAAGTACCTGACGCGCGAGGAGCTGCCGGTCCTGTCGGAAGAGGCGCCGTTCGAGATCCGCGTGTTGACCGTCGAGGAGCGCTGGCGGTTCACCGTGGCGGCGCCGCTCCTTATGTACGCGGCGCTGCGCTGGGTCGCGGCGCGGGGCGGCCGCCAGGTGGTGGCGATGGGACGCACGGAGCTGCTGGACATGTACCTCGCCGCCGGATTGCGGCCGGTGGGGCGGACGGTCCGCTCGGGCGCGGTCTCGTTCGAGGTGCTGAGTGGTTCCGTGGCCGAGCTGACGAGGACGGTCCGGGAGCGTCATGGCCGGACCTTGGAGCGACTGCGGGCGGGCCTCGACTGGCGGTTGGACGTGGAGTTCGCGCCGCGCGCGGACGGCTGCGAGCACGGCGGTGCCTTCTTCTCCGCGATCGGTACGGACTTCCGGACGCTGGCCCGCCGTCACGAGGTGGTCGCGGCCGATGTGCTGGATGCCTGGTTCCCTCCGTCTCCGAAGGTCCGCGCGGTGTTGTCGGAGGATCCGGGGTGGGCGGCGCGGACTTCGCCGCCGACGGGTGCGGAAGGGCTGCTCGCGGAGATCGCCGGGGTCCGTGGGCTGCCGGTGGAGTCGCTGGTCGTCGGGGCGGGTTCGTCCGATCTGATCTTCCGGGCGTTCGGCCGGTGGTTGACGCCGGAGAGCCGGGTGCTGCTGCTGGATCCGAGCTATGGCGAGTACGCCCATGTCACCGAGCGGGTGATCGGCTGCCGGGTGGACCGGCTCCGGCTGCGCCGGGAGGACGGCTGGCTGCTCGATCCGGCCCGGCTCGCCGCCGCGACCGGGAGTGGGCGGTACGACCTCGTGGTGGTGGTCAATCCGAACAATCCGACCGGCCGCCACGCTCCCGCCGACGCGCTGCGCGCGGTGATCGAGGCCTCTCCCGCGCGGACCCGGTGGTGGATCGACGAGGCGTATCTGGGCTATGTCGATCCTGGGGAGTCGCTGGCCGGGCTCGCTTCGGTCGATGCCCGGGTCGTGGTGTGCACGTCGCTTTCGAAGATGTACGCGCTGTCGGGAATGCGGGCGGCGTATCTGGTGGCCGACCCGGAGACGGCCGGGGAGCTGCGTCGCTGGACGCCGCCGTGGCCCGTGAGCCTGCCGGCCCAGCTGGCCGCCGTGACGGCGCTGCGCGACCCCGGCTACTACGCGGAACGCTGGGCGCGTACCGCGGAGTTGCGCCGGGAACTGGCCTACGATCTGAAGGAGTTGGACAGGTTCTCCTCGGTCGACGAGGGAGTGGCGAACTTCCTCACCGTGACCCTGCCGCCGGACGGACCGAGCGCGGCCCGGCTGGTGCGTGAGTGCCGGCGCCACGACGTCTACCTGCGGGACCTGTCGCCGATGTCCCCGGCGTACGAGGGACGGACCGTCCGCGTCGCCGTCCGCGACACGGAGGAGAACGCGCGGATCGCGGCGGCGTGCCGGAACGCCCTGGACGCGCTGCGCGCGCGGGCGACGGTGGCGGTGGCGACGCCGGTCACGATGGCGGCGGGCGCGCCGGTCGGCCGGGTCTCCCGGTGACGACGGTCCCCGGTCTCGTGCCGTACCTCGGCGGGGCACTGGCAGTCGGCGGGCTCGCGGTGGCGGCGACCCGGCGGCGTGAGCTGATGGTCCGATGGTGTGTGTGGGCGCTCGGCGTACCAGTGGTCACGGGCGCGTTCTGGCTCGGGCCGCCGGGGATCGCGGCGCTCGCAGCCGTGGTCGGGGTGGTCGCGGTGGCGGAGTTCGGCGGGCTGCTGCGGCTGGGCCCAGTGGACCGGGCGGTGCTCGGCGCAGCGATCGTCGGGCTCGTCCTGACCGCCTGGCTGGCCCCCGGGGAGGTGCTTCGGGTCGCGGCGGTCGGGGCGCTCGCGATCGCCGGGGTGCCTCTGCTGTCAGGCGACGCCGAGCACGGGCTCTGCCGTCTGGGGGCGGGCCTGCTCGGGCTCGTGTGGCTGGGTGCCCTGGCCGGTCTCGTCCCCTCGGGCACGGTGGGCCTCGTCCTGTTCGTGGCTGTGTCGATCGCCGACATCGTCGCGTACGGGGCCGGCCGCCGTCTCGGCGGCCCCCGGCTCTCCGCGCTGTCGCCCGCCAAACGGTGGAGCGGCACGCTGGCCGGGGCGGCGGCCGGTCTCCTGGCGCTCGCCGTGCTGTCGTCCCTGACGTGGCAGACGGCGGTGGCCGTGGCGGTCGGCGGGCCGATCGGGGACCTACTGGAGTCGATGGTCAAGCGGGGCGCCCGGGTGAAGGACGCCGGTCGTTGGCTTCCCGGCTCCGGTGGTCTACTGGACCGCATCGACTCCCTCCTCGTCGCCCTGGCGGTGCTGCTGGTGCTGGGCTGAGCGTGTTCCCTCCCAGGGGCCCCGGCATCGAGAATTGCCGTCACTGCCGTCGCCTCGTGTCGGGCGGCGGCATGGTCCTCGTTTCGCTTGCGTTCACGGGGGGCGATGGAGGATGCCGACCTCGGGGGCCGCGCCCGGATCTCGACGGCGGCGCGGATGCCCTCGTCGGCGCGGATGTCCTCGTCGGTGTGGGTGGACGACATCCGGATGTCCACCACGGCCACGTCGGGCTGGTGTTCCTCGTCCGAGGCGACCAGTTCGGATGCGGTCCCGGCGGTGGCCATCACCCGGCGTCCATGGGCGCCGAGCAAGTGGAGATGATGTTCGCCCACCCCTCGACTGATCGAACTCCCGCAGCCGGTCGCGGGGTTCGGCTCCGCCCGCAGGGTCGGCTGCGACGGTGATGACGGAACCGCGCTCGTCCCCCCCTCCTCGGCGACGGCGGTGGCGCTAGCCTGGAGCCACCGGTCCGGCCGCTTCTCGACCTTGCCATAGAGGTCGCGCTCCCGGTGAACTCGTCCAGGTACTGGCCGGGCGTGACCAGCGGAGGTCCTGGCAGCCGTTGAGGGAACCCTCGACCGGCTTTCCGATGGCGTGGCAGGTCCGCCACCCCTTACGGAACAGGGTCCCCGGATCGGCGGTCAGCGAGTCGGCATCGGTGGCGTCCGCGTACGACCCGTCGGTCACGTCGGCGATGCACTTCGGGTGCGCACGCGCCGAGGGCGGCGTCCGGAACCCGGCCACGTCCACGGCAAGGTCGACACCCTGCGCCCTGCGCCCTGAGCTCGTAGGCCACGTCGCACGGAGGTGGCGGCGCACACGCGTCTTCACCGTCCGTCACCAGGACGGTGCGGCGCCTGCCATCAAGTGCGGTCTATCACTCCAATGGCCGCCAGAAACACGCGCGCCACGGCGGAGAGAGCGATCATGACCGGTGTAAGTGCGGTTCAGGAGCGGTCCTGAAGCCGCAGGTCCGACGGCTCCGTACCCACTCCGGCGAGGCTTTCAGACAACGGCGCCCCTCCGGGGCACTCATCCGGGCACCACAGCCTGGTGCTGGACCGCAAGCCACCCGTCTGTCGGTTTAACAGGCAGCGCCCTCGGCGCGTCGTCCAGCTCATCGCGTACTGCAGCGGGCCGAGCCGCAGGACGGCAGCGCATGAGCCTGCCGGTTCCGGCACCCGCGCTCTGTCCGCGCTGCTCAGCGGGCCGTGGGCCTGTCGGCTCGCCGCTCCTCTCCCGTGAAACTGGAGGTCCAGATGGCACCGCACGAGCCTGCCGCCGATCGTCTCGTGGAAGCTGCGCGCAACGCTCCCGACGGCCTGATCACTCGCCTCCTGGAAAGCGACGACTTTCGCGAGTCACTGCTCGGAGAGGCGATCCGGGACTGTCAACGGGCCTCGGCTCCATCGAAGGAAGCAGGTGAAGAGGCCCCGCCCATCAACCCCGTCACCCACGATCCCGCTTGGTGAAGCGCCACAGACCGAAGCCGCATCACGACCCCGCCCGGCGGGTCGGTGAAGGACGGTGAAGGGAGATCCCGATGGACCGGCGAGCAGTTTCAGCGGCCAGGGTGCTGGTGACCGACCTGGACGGCACCCTCCTGGGCGGCGAACCGCAGGAGCGGCGCCGTCTGCGCGACGCCCTGGCCCGGCATCCGCACATCACGGTCGTCTTCGCCACCGGGCGCAGTCTTGCTTCCGTGCAGGCGCTTCTGCGTGACGATCCCCTCATACCGGTGCCGCGCTGGATCATCGCGGACGTCGGTGCGAGCGTCATCGACGCCGCGCGGATGCTGCACGTCCACGGCTTGGAGGAACAGCTACGGGAGGGCTGGCCGGGCGCGGAACTCGTGCGGGCGCGGCTGACGGGCTTCCCGCAGCTTGTGTACCAGCACGGTGTGGCGCAGGAAGGCCGGTGCTCGTTCCATCTGGACCCGGCGGATCTCACCGGTGCACTGAGGTACGCGGTCAAGGCCCTGGGGTGCTCCTGGTCCTACTCGTCCGGTCGGTTCTTCGACGTGCTGCCGGCCGGTGCGAGCAAGGGGAACGCGCTGGAGCTCCTCAGGCGCGGCATGGGCTGGCCGCGGCAGGCGGTGCTGGCTGTGGGTGATTCGCTCAATGACCTCTCGATGCTCTCCCGGGGCACGCACGCCGTCGTCGTGGCGAACGCCGAAACGGCCCTGGCTGCTGCTGCTCCCGTGAGGGAGGAAGTGCATCACTCGGTGTGGGAAGGCGCTGCTGCCGTCCTGGAGGGGATGGAACGGCTGGGCTGGCTGGACCGCCGGTCGGTGACGGTCGGCTATCACCGTCCCCCCGTACGCTGGATCGACGGCGGCTGGCGTTCGCCGTGCAGTCCGAACGGGATCCTGCCGACCTTGCAGAGCGTGCTCGCCGATGAGCGTCTGAACGCCGTGTGGGCGGCAGCCCACACCGGTGGGAGGGCACCGACCGCCACCGCTGCGACGGCTGCCGGGGTGCCGCTTTCCCTCCTGCCGCTGAGCCCCGAGCGATGGGCCGGCTATTTTCACCGCGTGTGCAAGGAGACGCTCTGGCCGGCCCTGATGTCCCAGCCGGACCTCATTCGTGATCTGCCCGATCACTGGCCCGACTACGAGCGGGTCAACGTCGCCTTCGCTCATCACATCGGCTCCCTCGCGGCGCAGGGGGGCACGGTCTGGCTGCACGACTACAACCTGTGGCTCGTTGCGGCGGTTCTCAAAGTCCAGCGGCCCGATCTGGCCATCGGGCTGTTCCACCACACGCCGTTCCCCCGGCCCGAAGTCTTCCGCCGTATTCCAGCGGCCGAGCAACTGATCGAGTCACTCGCGTACCTGGACTGGGCGGGCTTCCACACCGCGGACAGCGCCGACAACTTCCGCCGGCTGTTCGCCTCCGCCTCCAGGCTTGCCCCTCGCCTGGGCGTGCATCCCCTCGGCATCGACCGACGAGCCGTCGCCGACATGGCCAAGTCCCGCCTCAGGCATCGGCGCCAGGACGGCGGTGGCGACGGTCAGCTCGTCCTGTCCGTGGAGCGGCTCGACTACGCCAAAGCGCCCGTCCACAAGATCCACGCACTCGATGCGCTCCTGACACAGGCACCCCGGCTCCGGGAGAAGATGTCCTACCGTCTGATATGCCCGCCTCCGGAACCCGGCATCGAGGCCTACGACACCACTCGCGAGGAACTCGAAAGAGCGATCAACCGCATCAACCACCGGTGGGCCACCTCCGCCTGGCAGCCCATCGACTACATCCCCCACAACCTCGAGTTCCCCGAGGTCGTCGACCACTACCTGGCCGCCGACGTGTTCTGGGTGACCTCACTCGCCGACGGCATGAACCTCACCGCCCAGGAGTACATCACCACACACCACGCCACCGACCGCCCCGGAACACTCGTCCTCTCCCAGTACGCGGGAGTCGCCCGGCACATAGGATCCGCGGCCCTGCTCACCGACCCCCTCAGCACGCAGGACCTCGTTGCCACCCTGCACGCCGCACTGACCATGCCCGTGCACGAACGCACCACGCACATCAACCAACTGCAGGACCTGCTCGATATCCCAGCCCCCGATCAGTGGGCCCGCGCGTGCATCACCGCCATCCACCATGCCAGGGCCCCGTTGCAGACCGGTCGCGTCCTCGCCCGTGCGACGACCTGAGTACGCGGCAGGCCGCAGCTGTTCGACAGCAGGACGGACGGACGTACGTATCGCAGTCGCCGCTGCCCCGGCCCGCGCTGCCGGAAGCCACTGGCGCCGGTCGTACCGGCGGCTTGAGGTGCCTTCGGCGGCGGTGGCGGCGAACCTGCGGTGGCCGGCCGCCCATCGCCGTCCCCGGCGTCAGGGGCCTGCCGGGCTGTGGACCGGGCGGAGCTGCCGGCGACCGGCGCGCTGCCGGCAGGGGGGAACGGGACGATCCGCTGCCGCCGCAGAGGATGCCGGCCCGTCGGAGGTCGTGCGGACCCAGACGTCGGGTTCGACGCGGAGGGCGTGTCGTGGAGCGAGTCGCAGCCGGAACCAGGACACCCCTGATCACACATGGCTGACCGGCATCAACCCATACGACTTCAGTAGCGCGCCACGCGGTAGCGGAGATAGACGACTTTCGAGCTGAAGGTGCGGGTCTCGACGAGTTCGAGATTCACTCGGCGCTCGCGCTGAGGAAAGAACGGGATGCCACCGCCGACCAGCACCGGGTGGACCACAACCCGATACTCGTCGATCAGACCCAACGTGGCCGCCTCGGCGGCGAGCCTCGCGCCGCCGATCGCGATGTCGCTCTCCACCGGCTCGGCCCGCAAACGCTCGATCTCCTCCGCCAGGCTGCCGGAGGCCAGGCGGGCATTGCCCTGCACCGCCGACAGCGAGGTGGAGAACACCACCTTGGGAAGCGGGTTCCAGAGTGCGGCCCACTCGAGCTCCGCCTCGTCGAGCGATCGATCCTGGCCAGCGGTCTCCCAGTACAACATCGTCTCGTACAGCCGACGTCCCAGCAGGTGAACGCCGACCTCCCGAATCTCGTCGATCCAGAAGCGAAAGACCTCCTCATCGGGCCCCGTCCAGTCGAAGCCACCGTCCGGCCCGACGATGTAGCCGTCAAGTGAGACGCCCATCGAATAGGTCACCTTGCGCATCAGCAGTCCTCCTCAGTACCGGATTCGACAGTACGACCACCGGCCGCCCCAGGGCTCAATGCGGCTCGCGGAATCCCCTGGGCTACGGCGCTTCCTTCTGGGCATGCCTGTTCCGGCGTTGACACTGGGGCCATCCCCGCGGACGCGGTGAGCGGACCGACGCCAAGACCAGCGTCCTGCTCGCTTCTGGACCATCGCCGCGCGAGCGGGGAGCGGCGGGCCATCGTCATCGCGAAGTCGCCGGCATGGTCAGTACATCTGCAGCACTCACCACAACTCGGCCCGTGGAGGCGTCCGGTGCCGGCCGGCAGTCCGGCGATGTGCGGCACCGCATGTGGAGTGTCGCTGTCAGGGCGGGTTCGGCCGACGCTACCGTTTCGTCAACAGTGGCCTGGGCGCGCTTCGCCTCAGCCGCCTCCTCGTCCCCAGCCGTGACAAGCCATGGGTCACAAGCCCGGCCTGGCTGGGGCCACTCCCGTCAGGAGGCGGCTGCGGCCTGCATGCGGGTCAGCCGGGCGACGAAGTGCCCGGCCGCGCCCGCCGCGACGACGTTCAGCGCCCCGGCCGCCGTACAGCAGAGCGACCCGGAACAGGAGACAGGCGATGCCCACGGCACGTCTCCCCGGGCAGCTGTCCCCACACGGCGGTGAGCAGACTCGACGACCTGCGATTCGACTCTGCCCCTGCCCCTGCCTCCGCCTCCGCCTCCGCCTCCACAGGAATCACGTTCACCGAGACCGTTTTCTCCGGAGTGGGCCGTTGCGGGCTCACGGCCGGGGTGTTGCGGTAGGGCGAAGCACTAAGCCTGAGCATTCCGCCTCGGGTGGGTCAGATGCGCCAGGTACGGATGCGGTCGGCGGCTTGGTAGACGGTGGCCTTGCCGGCCTGGATGTCGCGGACGAGGCCGACCATGGCCCCGTAGGGAGGGTCGATGCCTTCGCCGGAGGCGTGCATGTAGGCGGCGGCGACCTGGCAGGCGTACAGGCTGTTGCGGTAAGGCAGCGGCTGCAGGCGGACCAGGGTGTGCAGGAGGGCTGCCGCGCGCCAGGCCGGGTCCGGGTCGGCGGTGGTGGGGCGGGGGATGCGGGTCTTGTGGCGGGCGACGGCGGCGACCAGGGCCGAGTAGTCGGCAACGCTGACGTCCTCGGGGACGGCCTGTTCCTGGACGTCCAGGAGCCAGGGGACGTCGATGTGGAGGATCATCAGGCGGCGTCCGCCCCGCGCTCACGGGTCGCGGGTGGCACCTCGTCGGGGAAGGCATCGTCGAACTCGGCCCCGTGCGTCTCGCCCCAGGAGACGGCGTAGCGGACGAACTGGCGACGCCGGCGCTCGCGCAGGGGCAGGTCGTGGACGTACTGCTTGAGGGACTTGCCTTCGGCGGCCGCGGCGGCGCGGACCTCCTCCAGCTCCTCGTCGGTGAAGGTGACGTTCAAGGACGGCATGCCCTTGATGGTACCTAGTAGGTACCTGGACAGCCAGGGGCGCGCAGAAAGTCCCATCGCCGCAGGTCAGAGGCGAAAAGAGTCGAATTCGTCGGCGCCTCCGACGAGCGGTGAGCGGCGCTCTACGTGACGGAACGTGTCCATCGCTGTGGCCGCGCCCTGGCCGAGTGACCCCGCCACCACGTGCTCACCCACCTCGCCTCCAGCCCTTCCAGCCCGTGCGTGGGCGCCCCTGCGGTCGACCGGACGAAGGCCTGGCGCGCCGACCGCGACCACGCACGGTCGTCTCGGGCCGGTATCCGCGGACGGGGGCGCGGATACCGGCCCGGGCGGGCGTACGGGTGTAGGAGTGTAGGGGTGTCGTACGGCACTGCGAGGCGGTCGACCCGGCCCCGAGACCTGCCGGTCCGGGCGGGGCAGCCAGGCCGCCCCGCCCGGCCGTGTCCGGTTCCTCAGGGAGCAACGCGGGCTTGTCAATGTTTTCGTCACGGAGCCCCGAGGTGGAGAGTGACGCTCTCGACATTCTCATAAGACATTCGGCAGCATCTCGCCACCATTCCAGAAGGAGCCGATCAGTACCCGCTTCCGTCGACGTCGCGGCCAGAAACCGCTCAGGCGCTGAAGTGAGGGTCAGCACCCGGGGAAGCTGTTGCGCCGTGGCGTGATGCGGGAATCCGACGGCACACCCTCCAGGACTCCGTCCGACGTACGGGAAGCCGCCGCTTCAAGGAGCAGGCCCGCGCGGAGGCAGTACGGCGCCGCGGCCGCAGGGGAGACGGCGGCGGGTACGGGCTCCAGGGGAGAGTGCCCGTGTCCGCCCGGCTGATCCGTCCGATCCGGGGTAAGCGCCTGAGGCGCACCGAAGACCAGCGATGTTCCACCTGGAAGGAAGAACCGCGTGACCCAGACCCCGACGCAGCACAGGACCCGTACGGTAGGCGTGGAGGAGGAGCTGCTGCTCGTCAGCGCCCGGACCGGTGAACCGCTCGCTCTGTCGTCCGCCGTCCTTGCCGCGGCCGCCGGGGGTGAGGCGGGGGACGTCTTCGAGAAGGAGCTGCATCAGGAGCAGCTGGAGTTCGCCACCCGCCCCGTCAGCGACATGGGCGCCCTCCGTGAGGAGATCGTCCGGTGGCGCGGCGAGGCCGGGCGCCACGCTGAAGGTGTCGGCGCCCAGGTGGTCGCGCTGGCGACCTCGCCCCTCGCGGTGCAGCCCTCCCGGAACCTCGGTCGGCGGTACCGCTGGATGGCCGACCAGTTCGCCCTGACCACGGAGGAGCAGCTCACCGGCGGATGTCACGTACACGTCTCCGTCGAGTCGGACGAGGAGGGCGTCGCTGTCCTCGACCGGATCCGTACGTGGCTGCCGCTCCTGACCGCGATCAGCGCCAATTCGCCCTACTGGCAGGGGAAGGACACGGGGTACGCCAGCTACCGCAGCCGGGTCTGGTACCGCCTCCCCTCGGCGGGCCCGTACGAGCCGTTCGGCAGCGCGGCCGGCTACCACGCCCGCGTGCGCGACATGCTGGGGACCGGGGTCCTGCGCGACCAAGGCATGATCTACTTCGACGCCCGTCTCTCCCACAACTTCCCCACGGTCGAGATCCGCGTCGCCGACGTCTGTCTCGAACCCGACACCACGGTGCTGGTGGCCACCCTCGCCCGGGCTCTGGTCGAGACCGAGGCGCGGGCCTGGCGGTCGGGAGAGCCCGTGCCCCGCGTTCCGGTCGAACTGCTCCGGCTCGCAGCCTGGCAGGCCGCCCGCTCGGGACCGGAGGGCCCGCTGCTCGATCCTCGGACGCTGCGCCCGATCCCGCCGGAGGCGGCCTTCGACGCCTTCGTCGCGCACACCGAGGACGCCCTGCGGGAGACCAACGACCTCGACCGGGCGCGCGCCGCCCTCAAGAACCTCCTGGTACGCGGCGGAGGGGCCCGGCGCCAGCGCGACCTCCGCGAAGGCGGGATGGAGCTCGGCGAGGTCGTCCGCGCCTGCGCCCGGATCACCACGGAGGACGGCACCCCGGAGGAGTAGCTTCCGAAGGCGGTCCCCTCCTTCTCTCTGGCCCTCTGGTTTCCCCCCTCCCGCAGTCCGCCAGCTCAGGCCGGCGTGCTCATCGGCAGGAGCGGAGTGGCGGTGGGCTGAAGGGATCCTTCGGCCGGTTCGAAGGTGATGCCGAGGGCGGTGGCGTCGACGGGGACGGTGCCGTCCCAGATTTCGTCGACCGTGTCGGTGTCCTGGGCGGCCCAGGCGTCACCGAGGTCGCCCCAGACGTAGCGGACCGTGAGGGGCCTCTGCCGGCCAATGCAGTTGCCTTAGAGCTGCGGGAATCGTTGCCCCACGTGTGACGGGGTGGGGCGCGGGCCAGCGGGTGCGGATCGGGATTCTGCTGATCGGCTCTACTGGCCCCGGCGACCTGGTCATCGCCGACCGCGGCTTCTGGTCGGACGAGTTCGCTCACGTCTTCACCATGGCGGGCGCAGATCTGCTGGTCAGGCTCCAGTCCAACCACCTCGGCACCGTCCAGGGAGAGCTTTCGGACGGCTCGTATCTGTCGATGGCGCGACCGGGCAAGGAGATCCGGCTCCGAGCCGCGCGGGAAGGCCAGACGCTGCCCCGGCACGTGATCTACCGCGGCATCACCTTCGCGAAGGGCGACAAGGTCGCCCACCTGGGCACGACGCTGCTGGATCCCGAGCAGTACCCGGCCGACGAGCTGGTCGCGCTCTGCCGGGAACGCTGGGAGATCGAGCTGGCCTTCGACGAGATCAAGAACCACCTCGGCCCCAGCGGGCCGATCAGGTCACGGACACCGGAGGGCGTCCGGCAGGAACTGTGGGCCTACCTCGCCGTCCACCACTCGATCCGCCAGTTCGCGCACACAGCGGCGCTCGCCCGGCCGGCGGTGGACGCCGACCGTGTTTCCTACCTGAAGTGCGTCCGCATCATTCGCCGCAGCATCCCGTCCCAGCCAGGAGCGACTGCCACCAAGCTCACCCGCTCGTTCACCGAGGCCAGGCGGGAGGCCCGCGCACGCCTCCTTCCGGCCCGGCGTAATCGCGACTGCCCACGCGCAATCAAGAAGCCGAACCGCTGGCCCGTGCTGAGGACACGCGCTAGACGCGGCGCCGTGCAACCAGGCCGCTGGTCCCACAACCCGACCTCGAAGCCGAAGAGCACCCGCCGGGCCGGAAGACCGGTACTCAGGGGAACCCGAGCCCCGTCACCGCCTACGGATTAGGACTTGTCCGGCCGATCACTCCAGGTGCGCCGGGGCGAGAAGCCACTCGCACTATCCCAGCGAGGGCTGGGATCACGACTACAGGAATGCCGACGGGCTGAGGTTAGGGCGCGAAGTACCAGCAGTACAGGTTCAGGCCTCTCTCCGCACGACTCACGGCTAGGGCTGACAGACGCTCAAGGAGGTCAACGGCACTGCCCGGCCTAAACTCATCGCCCGCCTCGGAGACGGTCTCGGCCCACGTGAGAGCGGTACGTCTGAGCTGATCCGTTCCTGCACTGGTCAAGGCCGTCGAGAGCGTCTGCGGAACAGCGAAGACAGTGAAGCCATCGTTGGCCATGGGCACCACGTGCCGGAGCGGACTCTCCTCCCCCGTCAACAGAGCTTCCCACCTCGGAACTGCGTCATCCGGATAGATGCCGTCACACGGCACGGCAGGAAAATCATGACTCTTGCGCGGTCCTACCAGCACTGCTGACTCGTCGTCTCCGGCAAGGAAGAACTCTCCTACAAGCACCATCTGCCGATTCTGGCATGTCTCGGTACCCGGGAGCCCGACCGAGTGACTGCTCCGCCGCCGGAGCGTTAGTGCGGGCATGGGGCGGGGTGATCTGAGTGATGCCGAGTGGGAACGGCTGCGGCCGTTCCTGCCGGTCAGTAACGGGCGTTGTGGCCGGTGGCGTGATCACCGGCAGGTGATCGACGGGATTCTGCACCGGGTGCGAACCGGCGTTCAGTGGCGTGACCTGCCCGAACGGTTCGGCCCGTGGAAAACCGTCTATGAACGCCACCAGCTCTGGTCCGCCCACGGCACCTGGGAGCGACTGCTCCAGCAGGTCCAGGCCGCAGCCGACGCGGCTGGCGAGATCGACTGGGACATCTCGGTCGACTCCACCATCGTCCGCGCCCATCAGCATGCGGCCGGCGCCCGCACCGACCCGCCGCCGGCCCCGCCTCAAAGGGGGCCGGAAGCCCAGAACACCAGGACGAGACGCCGTGGCAGAGCCTGGTCGCCCGCCTGGTGGAGGTGGTGCTGGAGGCGAGGGCCTGGGCCGCTCGCGCGGCGGGTTCACCAGCAAACTCCACCTGAGCGCGGACGGCCGCTGCCGCCCGCTGTCCCTGGTCGTCACTCCAGGTCAGCGGGCGGACTGCACCCAGTTCAAGCCGGTCCTGGAGAAGATCCGAGTGCCCAGACCTGGCCTGGGCCGACCACGCAAGAAGCCAGACAGCCTCGCGGCCGACAAGGCTTACAGCAACGGCCCCATCCGCGAGTACCTGCGACGACGGGGAATCCGACACACCATCCCGGAGAAAATCGACAGCCAGGCGGCCCGCATACGCAAGGGCTCACATGGCGGTCGGCCGCCCAGCTTCGACGAGATCCGCTACAAGAAGCGCAACACGGTCGAGCGGGCGATCAACCGCCTGAAGCAGTTCCGGGCGGTCGCCACTCGTTACGACAAGCGCGGCTACGTCTACCTCGGCACCGCGACCGCGGCAGCCCTCACCATCTGGCTACGAACTTGATCGGCCGGACAAGTCCTAGGTGACGAGGGACCGGGAATGACGATCGGTCCCTCGGCTCGGGCCCGGGCGAGGGCAGTGGCGGCCTCTGGCAGCCCGAGGCCCCCACGACGGCGCCAAGGGCCGCAGCGCGTCGGGGCTGCGGGCTCAGGTCAGCCAATCCAGTCTCGGAATCGGGCGTGTGAGGGTCCGCACGCGCCGTCGGCCAAGGCATCCTCGTAAGCCTGCCGGGCTACGGCTTCCCACTCTTCCCCCGAAGTGCCGGCGGACATGAGGGACCCTGAGCCGACTGCGTAGGTCGTGCATCGTGGATAGACCGGCTGAACGGCGTACCACCCGAAGGCGACGACGGCAGCCAGCATGGCCAGGGCGATGAAGCTGCGTCTGGGTGTGTGGAAGAACGGGTTGATCACCTATGGATGGTACGGAGCGTGCCTGACCCGCTGGCCCGCGCCCCACTCCGTCACAGACGGGGCGACGATCCCCGCAGCTCTAAGGCAAATGCATTGGCCCGCGACGGGCCCCGTGGGCGCTGCCCTTCACGCCCCGAGTGTCGAACTTCCCTAGGTCTCCAGCGCCGGCCGGCGCCGGTACAGCGGCGTCGCCCCGCGCCGCCGGGGCGGCCGGTACGACGGGCTCGGCCGGAGCGACCGAAGCTCCGGCAAGCACCGACGGCGGGGCGACCGGGACGGTGGGAGCAGTCGGAGCCTTCTCGGCGGCCGGGATCGGGGTGGAGGCCGGCGGCGCGCTCGCCGCGCCTCCTCTGCGGTCAAGTGCTGCGGGAAGCCGTCCGATGCGTGTTGTGCGGGTTGCCCGCACAACACGCACGGCTAGGTCGGCGGTACGGAGGCGAGAGTCTTGGGCTGACCGTAGCCGTCGGAAATGCAGGTGCTGGGAATGAGGTCGGTGGCCGAGTCAGGGCTCTCGTGCTCCAGGGCTGTCAGTGCGGCGGCGGCCTCGTCCAGGACGAGGGTGGCCGCCGGGGACGGGGTACCGCTACGGGCGGGAAGCGACTGCGTACCGGCCGCCGATCCGTCGGCGCGCAGGGGCCCGGAAGGAAACGCGCCGTGCCCCGCGCCGAAGTGTGGAGGCACACAGGGGACACTCCGACGCCCAGTCGCCTCGCTCACGGTCACCGTAGGGGGTGTCAGCCGCTGATCCGCCGGCCTGGCCATCGGCTTCATGTGGACGTACGGGAAGCTCGGTGAGAGAGACCTCCTGTCCCAGGTTCAGCTTCCCAGCAGGTACCCCCGGCCCGGCTCGGCCCTCTCATGCTGAACGGCCCGTACCCCTGCCTGGTACGGGCCGTTCAGCTGTCCATGCACCTGCCGGAAGGGGAGACGGCAGGCGCATGGACAGTCAGAGCGGTCCCATGCGCTCAGCACCCACCTGCCCCCGATCCTCCGTCTCATTCCCGGACCGGCCAAGGCAATCGACGAGGGACGGACACAAGGCCGGGCACGGGAGGCCCGCCGCCCTACTCAGGGGCGCGGAGCCGTACCGGAGATGGCGCGATCGAAGGGGGCTCCCCCGCGCGGTGGGGCGTGATCGTTCGCGCGGACGACGTCCTGTCTTCGAGGTTCGGCAACGGTGGAGTCGTGACGATCAAGCATTCTTTGGACGATGCGGTGCGTCCGGCCCTGAGCCGGGCGACCCGCTTCCGTCCGGGCAGGTGGCCCGGGTTCGCCGCTGCGGCATGGGGGGTCCTGTTCGCGGTACCCAGTTTCGTCTGGGCGTCGGGTGGCACCTTCGGTGTACAGGCGACGGTGGCTCCGTCGCTGGTCGAGCTTGCTCATGACCGGGTGACGTGGTTCCTGGCCGTCTTGTGGCTGACCGGTCTTCTGAAGCTCTTCGGGGCGGCGATCGGTATCGGCCTGACGCGCCGTCGCGGCAAGTGGACCGGCCGGTTCATGGTGTTCTGCGGCGGCGGCGCGGCAGTGCTGCTCGTCTGGCACGGATGTCTGTTCGTGGGCCACGGAGTGCTGGTCGAGGCTGGAGCGTGGGATGCGGCGCCTGATCTGGTCGGGCTGACCCGCTGGTACCTCTACCTGTGGGGGCCGTGGTTCATTGCCGGCGGCCTGGCCTTTGCCGCGGCCGCCACGCACTATGTCCGCCGGCACGATGACCGGCATGAAGGGATGCTTTACGGCTCTGCGGGGGCGCTGGGCGCGTTGCTCCTGTCTTTGGCCTCGGTAGTCACCGGGATTGGTTGACGGTTCGTTCGTCAGGTGAGCGCGGCCGTGGTGTCGTAGAAGGTGTCATTCACGACGCGACCGCCGATGCCGATGCTGATGGCATCGGACCGGGTCTGGCGGGGCCGCGGCAGCGAGGGGCCACGAGGACGACCGCGATGAGTCAGCGGGCGGTCTCGGGGTCCTCTGCGACGGGCAAGGCCCCGAGACCACACGTCACCAGGACGATCCGGACGAGGCCGGCTTCTCCTGAACGCTCACTTCCTCGGCCTCTTCATGGTCACGGGAGGTGGCGGAGTCTCCAGGACGAGACCCTCAAGGACGAGACCAGGGGCGCCGCCTGGCGCTGCGGCCGGCACCGATGCCCGCCGTCTGGAGGGCGAGGGCGGTCAGCCCGAGCAACATCACGTTCGTCGAGCTGAACGCATCGTTGGTGGCGATGTCCGCCGCGTTGATCAGGAACGCGAAGAAGAACAGCACCGCCGCGACTATGCCGAGCATGGGTACGCTCCTTTCGAAGGATGCTGCTCGTATGCCCCTGCATCGTCGTTGCAAGCCTGCGGGGACTGCCGGCCGGCGGATCATGTGCAGGGAGCGCAGGTGGCGGCAGATCTCCAGGACTTGGAGCGGTTCTTGGTCTCCTTTATGTGGCCGTAGAGGCGGCCCCTGGCAAGGTCGTGTGCGGCAAACAGGTGCCTCGCGCCGTGCGGGGAGCAATGCTCAGGACGTGTGGATCAGCCCTGGGAGGGACGCGGAGGGCGTACCTTCCCGATTGATCCTTTGATGGTCACCGAGTAGGCCCGCGTTCGCAGCGCGGGTCGGGAAGGCACGCCCGTGCTCAGCGTAGTGAACGCCGACGGCTCCACCGAGTCCGGCTCCCTGCTCGACGAGATCGTCCGCGAGGGCGCACGGCGGATACTCGCCGCCGCGCTGGAGGCCGAAGCCAACCAGTACATGGCCGAGTTGGTCACCGAGACGGACGAGGCCGGGCGCCGCCTGGTGGTCCGCACCGGCCACCACCGGCCTCGTACCGTGACCACCGCCGCGGGTCCTGTCGAGGTCACGGCGCCGCGCGTGAACGACAAGCGGGTGGACGCGGCCACCGGCGAGCGGCTGCGGGAGTCGGCCGAGTCGTGGGCCGACCTGCCGCGTGACTGCCGCCGACGCGGCATGCGCGATCCCGAGCTGGTCGTCGGCGACGGCGCGAAGTTCCCCAAGGCCGTCGCGAAGATCACCGAGGATCGGGAGGAACTGTTGGCGTTCTACGACTTCCCGGTCGAGCACTGGATCCACCTGCGGACCATGAATCCGATCGAGTCGACCTTCTCCACCGTCAGGCTCCGCACCAAGGTCACTCGCGGCGCCGGCAGCCCGGCCGCAGCCTTCGCGATGGTGTTCAAGCTCGTCGAGTCCGCCCAGGCCCGCTGGCGCGCGGTCGCCGGAGCCCACCTCGTCGCCCTGGTCCGCGCGGGCGCCAGGTTCGGAAACGGCGTCCTGGTCGAGCGACAGAAGCAGGCCGCATGAACCACCACAACGCTCCGCAGGAGGAACCGGCCGAGCACCTCCGCTTCACGGCCTACCTGAGCGAGCTGGAGCAGGTCTCTGACACCGACGAGGCCGACCTGGTCAGCGAAATCCTCACTGATCCGGACCGGACGATGGCCCAGTCCGCCGTTCTGCGGCACCTGGACCGCCGGGCCGGCGACATCCACCCCGGCCCTGCCTACGAGCCATGGGCCGAGCGGATGACCCAGGTCACCGTCCACCATCCGTTCCTGGCCCGTCGCCTGCAGGAATGGTCTCTCTTCCGCGCCGTCACGCTCGGGCAGCCCTGGCGCCGTGACGCCTTGCTCGAGTCCTCCGACTGGCTCCAACTCAAAACCGCCGCCGATCCGAACACCGAGGCCGTTGAGGTCCTCGCCGAGCGCGGTCGCACCAAGCGGATTCGCAACACGGCCAGAATCAACCTCAAGCACTCGAGCCCGCGCTCTGCCGCAAGTCAACGCATCCACAAGTCTTGACCATTGCTCCCGTGCGGGCGGGGGTAGGTCGACCACCGCCGGGGCCGGGCTTCGCGAGCGGGATCCTTTGCCTCCCGCCGTACTCGGCCCACTGGCTGAGAGGACCGAACTCGCCCAGGAAGAAGGCGACTTCGGGTTCGCCCTCCTCGGGGATGATCTCGCCGTCGGCGATCGCGCAGAGGTGCTCCACACGGGCTTTCTTCGTGGCGTAGTCGGGATCGCGGGAGACCTTCCAGGTCTTCACGCATTGAGAGGACACGCCTTCCTCGCGGAGCAGGGCCCGAAGGCCCTCGTGGCTGATGTCGTCGACCACCCCCTCGGCGACCAGGAAGTCCGCCGGCTTGGCCAGGCTCCAGGCCGAGAACGGCAGGCCGTGTCCGGTCGGCCCGGACTTGGCGGTCTTCTTGATCTCCCGAGGCGATCTTCGCCACGGCCATGCCCTGCGCAGCCAGCGGCACCATCTGGGCCCGCCGCCAGGTCACCACCGACCCGGCACCCCTGCGGATGATCCGCAGGAGCCGCCGCCCCTCGTCATCATCGAGCTCACGGACCCGCACTCGCTCAGCCATCAGGACAGCCTCACGGACTCTGCCCCAGCTCCGGACCCGGACAGTACGGCACGATCTGAGACCCCAACCTGATGAGGCTACTTCCGGCGGGCAACCGTGATGATCTCCCGGCTCGTGTCAGTCACGGGTCCGCGGTGCCAGTCACCGTAACGGGCCTCGACAGCCAAGCCCGCCTCGGCCAGGAACCCGTCGAGCCTCACGACGTCGAGGAAGCGCAGGCGCGTGCGGTCGACGCGGAGCACCGAGCCATCGAGCTCGGCTGCCGTACCAGTAAAGGTGACCACGTCGCCAGCCACGGACTCGACCTCGTGCCAGACGCGCAGGGCACGGCCAGAGGCGTCGGTGACCTCGGACGCGTGGGATGGGTTCCAGTCCTCCCAGGCGCGCGCCTGCGGGTGGCGCGTCTCAAACGCGAAGCGGCCCCCCTCGCGAAGTGCCGAACGGATCGCCGCGAGCGAGGCACGCAAGTCATCGTCGGTGACGAGGCATTGGAACGCGTGACTGACCATCGTCGCAAGGTCGAATTCGGCGTCCCACCTTGCGTCCGCCGCGCCGCCCTCGACCCACTCGATGTCGGTACGGCGCCGGGCCCGAGCAAGTGCGGCGCGATCCGGGTCGAGACCCACGAGACGTCCGGTGTGACCGTGCTCGCGCGCACGGTGCAGCATGCTGCCGGTTCCACAACCGACGTCCAAGACCGAGCCCGCGGCCATGACCAGCTCGTCATAGAAGGCATCGCTGGGCCAAAGTACGGGATTCCACGGGTTCAGCAGGTCGTACAGCTCGGCTGCATCAGCATCTGAGAACACCGCGACAGTATCCACGCACCGACAACCGCTCCCAACCGGTTGACCATGACGAGGCGAACGTTGCCTGATGCGGCACTAGGTCTGGCGGCCGGCGCCGGTGCGGCGATCACGTTCGGCGCGGCCGGCTGTTCCCGGCTGGTGGGCGCGTACACCGGCCGAGTGCTCGCCGGCAACCGTCCCGAGTAAATCCGATGGCACCGACAGCTGTCGGGCGACAAGACTGCACTGGTGAACACCCTGCCACCGCCGCCTGACCCGCTCCTCCTGCCGGTACGGGACCCGCGCGCCCGCGACCTCGTTCTCGACTATGCGGACATGCACGCCCTGGTTGCCGACCTGGTTCTGCCCGGTGGCGCGTCGATGTACGTCATGAGCGCGATGGAAACCTCCCGCGAGCTGATCCGGCACTCCTACTACCGGTACGAGTTCGCCACCGTCGCCGTCGCGCATTCCCTGTTCGCCCTGGAGCACGTCCTCGTCGAGCGTCTGGGCACGGACGAACCGCTCCACGTCCTCATCGAGCGAGCCACCGGCGCAGGGCTCATTACGGCCGGACTCGCTGCCGAACTCGACCGCAGCCGACTGCTGCGCGACAAGCTCACGCAGGGCGCCGAGTCAAGTGCCGCCCTCCGCCCGCTCCGGGCCCTCGCAATGGTGCGTGCCGTCTTCGAGGCCGTCTCCCTGCTCCTTCGCCCAGCGTCCGCGGCAGAAGCGACAGCCGCCGACGTGGGCGGAGCGCAGCCCGAAGGCGGACTCGCCGGGTTGTGGGAGGACCACCTGCGCGCCTCGTTCCCCGACGGTTTCCGCGGCGTGGACTTCGACGGCGTGGACCTGGTCCTCCTGGACGCCGACGTCGCCGGCCTCGTACAGAGGGAACTGAAGGGCGGACTCGACGACAGCGGCATCACCTACCTGTGGGGCTGCATCGCCGACCTCGACAAGATCGTGCCCCTGATCAACGAGGAGTACTGCGCCTCCTACTTTGCGAAACTTCGGACGTTGGCCCAGGTCGCGGCGGCGCCCTACATCCCCACCGCAATCTGACCACCGGGGGTTGAAACAGACTCGGGGTTTCCCACGGCCCTTGTCAGGGCCGTGGTTCGGTCCCGTTCGATCAGGCTCTCTGGGCGTTTGGCGGTTTGCCCACTTCGTAGCGGGTGGCGGGCTGCTTGTTCTTCGAGCCGAGTGGCCGGCCTGGTCCAGGCGAGTCGGCTGGGCTCTGCCGGTCGCTCCCCGAGCCGGCCCAGGTCCACGTCGGCGCCGCCCATTCCGGTCTTGGAGGACCACAGCCACAGGGGCAGTGGGTCGCCGCCGGGCAGGTGGTCGACCTCCAGACGGGTCAGGGTGCTCTTGATCAGGGGGAGTTCGCCATCGTGGTCGCTCCAGGCTGAGCGAGTGGTCAGGCGGGGGTGGATCCGGTCCCAGGCCATGGCCGGGGCAGCACCGTAGCGGTCGGTGACTTGGACCGTCGCCGCGTCCGGCTCACCCCAGCTCTCCGGCCTGGCGAAACGGAGAAGTCGTCCCGGAAGCCGGAAGTGTGACGCCACAGCGAACGCGCCCCGCTGGACACTGTGATGCAGCAGACTTATTCCCCACGGCCTTCGTGCTGGTCAGGTGCCCCTTCACGGCTCTGCCGAGGTGGCGCCGGATGGCATCTCATGCTTCGTCGTCGGGAAGAAGGCGCCCGCGACCTGCTCCACGAGGAAGTCGTGGACGGCTGATCCGGTGGCGGCGATCAGAGAGGGACCCTCCGGATTTCCGTGCTTCGGTTCCCTGGACTCTCCGAGGAAGCGGTCTGCATGTGGGTTCTCGCCGGTCGTCGCCAGGAGAGCAGTCGATCAGCTGCCCGACATCTCCCGGGCGGGCTGCGGAACTGCCCCGACGGGAAAGGCCACAGCCTCGTCGAAGTGGGTTCGGGCCGGCAGGTAGTGGGCCGACAACAGGCAGGCCACCAGCCAGCAGTGGACACCACCCCCACACGTGCGGGGATGGTTCCGCATCGAGCCGTGCTCGGCCTCCCCGTCGCCGTGCTTCCTGACGTGATGGCCAAAGCCCAGTGGCTTCACGCCCGGGGTGGCGGCGTGAGGAGGCCGAAGCGCACGGGCACTACGTCCTCGGTCACGACCATCTCAGCTGTCGAGGATCGTTCCGTCCCGGGTGCCGGGCACCGGTTCGCCCACCCCGGCGACCCAGGGGGCCGGCACCGCCGACGCGGTCCAGGCCGCCAGCTCCGTACCGTCGACGCAGACGATCCCGCAGGAGGCCGCGTATTCCAGGGCCGGCTCCGTGAAGGAGCTGGTGGTGACGAGGACGGCCACGTCGGCCTCGTGCACGGCGTAACAGGTGCCGCCGAACCGCTGGAGGTCGGGAGAGCCGACCCGATGTCCCTCCCCGTACTGCTTGCACTGGAGGACCACACGCCTCCCGTCGGCGGTCGTCGCGATCACGTCCGCGCCGAGGTCGCCGGCGCCGCCGACCACCTCCACGGGGGAACAGCCGTCCCGGGCGCACAGCGCGGCGATCGTGTGCTCAAAACCCTCCGGGTCGACGGCCACGTGGTCCAGCGCCCCGGAGCCGACGGCAGGCGGCGTAGCGGGCTCGGCAACAACCGGGGCGGTGCCCGGTGGGGCGGTGACGGTGTCGAGGGCACCCTCCTCCACGCAGCCGTCCGCATCCGGCAGGCGCGCCGTACCCACCGTCCCGTCCCCGGCGTTCGCTCCCACACCAGCCCCGAGTGCGCCGGTCCGGCGGCGCGTCGGGGCCCTGCCCCACCGGGTCAGCGCCGCCCCGGCACCCAGCAGCAGTACAAGGACGGCGAGGACCGCCGGCAGGTGCGAACCGGACGAGCGGCTCGTCTTGAACATCAGGGCCACACCACCGACCACCACACCCGCGAGCCCCACCACGAGCACCAGGTCTCGCACGGACCTCACCGGGCCCTCCCGTCGCACCGCGCCCCTGCCCCTGCCCCTGCCAGCGACCGTTGCCATACAGCCCCCTCCCTCGTCCCAGTCCGCCTCAGTCGCCCACGGCGCGGCCGGCCGCCTCCTTCAGTACTCCCTCGGCCCGTTCACCCTTCGCCCGGGTCTTCTCATCCCCGCACATGACAGCTCCTGTCGAGGATCGACGACTGACGAAGACCCACCTCACCCCGAACACGCCACCAAAACGCGCTCCGGCCGGTCTTCCCATCCACGAGGCGACGCCGGCCCCAGCCAGCCCAGGCGAACCCGCGCCCGAACCACCACAGCCAGGTCGTAACGGTTGCCGACAACCGCTCGGCCGTGGATGGCACTGTTGCCGCAGACGGTGCTTCCGGCGGCGGGAACGCTGCTGGCCGCCCTTCGTTTCTGGGTCGGTCTGGCCGTCATGGCGGTGGTCAAGGCACCGCTGGTGTTCCACGGACGGGTCCGTATCTCGGCGTGGGCGGCGGATACCGGCCTGCGGGTCCTTCCGGCCCCTGTGGTCCTGGTGGTGTCGGTACTCGTTGTCGTGACGGTCCATCTGACAGTCGTTCGCCGTCAGATCCGCGGTGAACTGCTGTCCCGCCCAGGCCTCTGACCGCCTTCACCGGCTTCCTCGGACACCTGCCGGTGGTGGCGGCTCCCTGGTCCGGGCCGGACGCCCGCCTGCTCGGCGTACTCCCGCCAGGCCTGCAACCCCCACGAGCGGCGGGGGCACTGGCATCGGGGGCCACCGGCCGTACACGGCCCGCCGCTGTCATGAAGATTCCACGGGCACGGGAGGCGGAATCCGTGGACGGGCCCGCGGAAGAGCACGTACTGTGTGGCTTCACGCCCTGAGACGGACGGAAGGAGGCGAGTGCCGTGCAGTTCACACCTTTCCAGCGCTCCCTCTTCCGCTGTCCCGGCGTGGTTCGTCAGTTCTGACCGGGAGCGCTCCAAGCAGCCTGTATCCCGGAGGAATCCATGACCGATACGGTCATCCGCGCGCTCTCCGCGAGCGACGCACATCTTTTCGACGCACTCCCCGACCCCCTCGGCGCCCGTGAAGGCCATCGGCGTACCCGGTTCCGCCCCGACTGGAAGCGCGTCGCCCTGCGCGACGGCGAGGTCGTCGCACGCGGTGCGTGGTGGGGCGGCCCCGACGACTCGGAGCCCGTCAACATCAACTGGTTCGACGTGGCCGAGGGCGAGGAGGAGGCCGGGGCCGAACTCCTGCGCTCGGCTCCCTGGCAGGTCGAACTCGAGATCAACCTGCCCGGCGGCTGGCGGGAAAGGACCGACCTGCGCGCCGGCGCCGAGGCGCGCTTCGCCGCCGCGCGAGCCGCGGGGTACGAACGCCTGGTGGAACGCTTCCTGTATCGCTGGACCCCGGAGCGAGGTCTGCCCGAGCGGCCCGGACGCCTGCGCTTCAGCGCCGAACCCGACGACGCCGTGTTCTTCGACGCGTTGCGCCGCATCCACTCCGTCACCCTGGACGCCCACGCGCTCAGGGCCATCGAGGAGGGCGGCCTCGACCAGGCCGCCCAGGAGGAACTCGACTTCTTCCACTGGTGCCCCTCCCCACGGGAGTGGTGGCAGGTCGCGCACACGCCGGAGGGCGACCTGGCCGGCATCCACATCCCGGCCCACAACCCCTCCGGACCGACCATCGGCTTCATCGGAGTCGTCCCGGAACAGCGTGGTCGCGGCTACGCCTACGACCTGCTTGCGGAGTGCACCCACCACCTCGTCGAACAGGGCGCGGAGTTCGTCAGCGGAGCGACGGACCAGGGCAACTTCCCCATGGCCGCGAACTTCGCCAAGGCCGGCTTCCCCGTCGTCAGAGAACGCGTCAACTTCCACCCGTCGGGCCGGACGGCCTAGCGAGGAGTAGCAGGCGGTGAGTGGTCCGGTCCGAGGGCAGGTCCGGACCGCTTGTCAGTGCCCGGGGAGTGCCGGCCGGGAGATCTTCCACGGCCGTGTCGGGCAGCTCCACCAGCGCTGCCAGGATGGCACGGGCACCGGATCGGCGCGCTCGGCCCGGTCCTCGACGCGCTCGTTCTTGTGTCTACGAGACGGCTTGTGTCTACGAGACGGCTTCCTGGCCTTCGATGACGGAAGTCAGGCCGTCGAGGAGTACCTTGAGGCCGCATTCGAAGAGGTCGTCGAGGCGCAGGTCATAGCCGTCCTCGAAGGCTCCGACCACCTTGGTGAAGGTCGGGAAGCGGCCGGATTCCACCAGTCCCTGGAGAGCGGGGGTGCGGCTGTCCATCCACTGGTCCTCCGACTGGCCCGTGACCTCTTCGGCGTGCGCTTCCATCTCCAGGTGCACAGCCAGGCCCTGGACATGGCTGTAGAGCAGGACGTGGATGTCGAACAGCTTGGTGGGATCGAGTCCGTGGCCGTCGAGGGCCCGCAGCACCCACTCGCCGTGGACCATCAGGTTGGGCACGAGCAGAGGGCGGGTGAGAGAGCCGAGCTGGGCCAGCCACGGGTGCCTGCGGTAGAGGGTCCATAGGGTCCGAGCGCCCAGCTCGAGGCAAGGACGCCACTGTTCGGGGGCGTTGGCGGGGTAGGACTCCTCGCCGAATGCGGTGTCGGCCATGAGCAGGATGAGGTCGTCCTTGCTGGGGACGTACCGGTAGGTCGACATGGCGGCGACGCCGAGCCGTGCCGCTACGCCGCGCATGGAGAGCGCCGACAGTCCTTCGGTGTCGGCGATGTCGATGGCCGTGCGGACGATCCGGTCGAGGCTCAGCTCCTGCTCGGGGTCCGGGACGGGTGACGGGCGCCTGCGGTTCGGCGCGGCGGGGGCCGTTCCGGCGACGACCGTGCCGATCCGGGGTCGCGCCTGGACGAGTCCCTCCAGGCGGAGGGTGGTCAGGGCCTTGGTCGCGGTGGCGAGCGCGACGCCCCATTCCCCGGCGATCTGCCGGGTCGAGGGAACCCGGTCTCCGGGGGCCAGTTCGCCGTCCGCGATGCGCCGCCGGATCTCGGCGACGATGCGCAGGTAGGGCGGGCCACCGGCTGTGCCTGTGCTCTTCGTCACGTCCCGTCGCCTTCCTGTCCTGTACTAGTGCAGAGAGTAGCAGCGGAAATGGCGTAGCCAAGCCAACTGACCTAGTACAGAACCGCAATTGAGCTGGCTGGAGTGAGTGCGCGTGCGGCGTACGTTCAGTGTGCGTACACCGTAAACAGCACTGGAGGAACTTCTCATGCAGACCGTGCTCGTCTCCGGCGGCGGAATCGCCGGGCCCGTCCTCGCCTACTGGCTGCGCCGCCACGGCTTCGCACCCACCGTCGTCGAACGCGCCTCGAACCGACGCCCCGGCGGCCAGGCGGTGGACATACGCGGCGTCGCGCTCGAAGTCGTGGAGCGGATGGGCCTGCTGGAGCAGGCGAGCCGCGTACGGACCCGGATGCGCGGCATGTCGATCCTCGACCCCGACGGCCACGAGGTCGACCGCTCCACCGAGGCGACCTTCAGCAGCGGCCGGCTCGACAGCGAGGACATCGAGCTGCTGCGCGAAGACCTGGCACGGATGGTGTACGAGCACACGCGCGCAGACGTCGAGTACCTCTTCGGCGACAGCGTCACGGCGCTCGGCGAGGACGAGACCGGGGTGCGCGTCGACTTCGCGCACGGACCGTCCCGCACCTTCGACCTCGTGGTGGGAGCCGACGGCCTCCACTCCACCGTACGACACCTGGTCTTCGGCCCGGAGGAGCGTTTCGCCCACCACCTGGGCAGTTACCTCTCGGTGTTCAGCTCGGACAACTTCCTCGCCCTGGACGACTGGCAGATGTGGCTGCGGGACGGCGCCATGGGCTTCGGCATCATGCCCGTACGCGACAACACCGAACTCAGGATCGCCTTCGGTTTCGAGTCCGCCCCTCTTGCCCACGACCTGCGCGACAGCAGCGCCCTGCGGCAGCTCGTCGTGGACAAGCTCGCGTCGATGCGGTGGGAAGGGGCCCGCCTGGCCGAAGCCGCTCGTGAGGCGCCCGACTTCTACTGCGACGCCATGGCCCAGATCCGCATGGACCGGTGGTCGCACGGCCGGGTGACCCTGCTCGGAGACGCCGGCTACTGCCCCTCCCCCCTCTCGGGGCAGGGCACCAGCCTGGCTCTCGTCGGCGCCCACGTGCTGGCCGACTGCCTTGCCCGAACCAACGGCGACCACCGCACCGCGTATGCCCGCTACGAGCGGCGGATGCGCCCCTTCGTCACCCTCAACCAGGCCCTGGCCACCGAGAATCCCGGCGGACCTCCTTCGGAGGAATCCGTCGCGCACGCCAAGAACGCACTCTCACTGGACGGCTGATCCCCTGCCCGGAACTCATCACACAGCAGTAGGGAACGGGCGGCCCACCAGCGGGCGCGCAGGCCGGGACCGGTCAGCGCACGCCAGACCGCCGTCGGCGGGTGCGGCAGGAACTTCTCGCAGTCGAACCCGCTGATCCGTACGCCCGTCCCAGATGAGCATGGTGCGCACCGGTTGCACGATGGTGTGTTCAGTCCCGGAGGGGCGTGGTTGGCGCGGCGTGCCAGGGGGCGTCGCTGCGCGTGGGGCGAGCGTCCGCGACCAGTCGGAGCGCGTACACCGGTCGGCTGCCGGGCAGCGGGCAGAGGTAGTCGTGGCCGACCATGTGGCACCAGGCCGGAAGGTCGAGCGGAGCGGCGGGGTCGGTCGCGATGACGTGGACCACGGTCCCCGGTGCCGCGGCCGCGATCTGTTGGCGCAGGCGCAGCAGGAGCGTGACGCAGAGCAGTCCGGTGCCGTCGACGGTGAGGTCGGGTGCGGGTGTCGGGTCGGTGGTCATCGGGGCAGGGTCTGGGTGACGCGCCACAGACGGCGGGGCAGGTCGCCTTCCTCGAAGGCGTGGACCTCGTCGAGGGTCCAGCCGTCGGCGAGGGAGTCGACGAGGTGGCGGGGGAAGAAGTGCACGGCGAAGCCTCCGTGTTCGTAGATGTCGTCGCCGTGGGAGGTGCCGGCGCCGTAGTGGGCGTCACCGGTGTGGCGGACGGTGTAGACGAGGACTCCGCCGGGGCGCAGGACGCGGCGGATCTCGCCCACGAGGGCGTGGATCTCCCGGGACGACAGGGCCATGCACAGGAGCATGTGCGCGAACACGGCGTCGACGGAGGAGTCCGGCAGGGGCAGCGGCTCGCGCACGTCGTGGAGCGTGGTGGTCACCCGCTCGGCGACGCCCTGGTCCCGGGCGGCCTGCCTGAGCTGCTGCAGGCCGGTGGGGCTGAAGTCGGTGGCGTGGACCGTGAAGCCCTCGCGGGCGAAGTGGAGCGCGTCGCGGCCGTGTCCGGCACCCAGTTCCAGTACGTCGGCGGCACCGGCTGCACGGAAGACCCGCGCGGCGTGGACGGCGGGTGCGGAGGGCTCCGCGCCGTACATGCCGGGGTGGGCGGTGTAGGTGCTCTGCCAGTGCTGCCGTTGTGTTTCGGCCAGGTCCTTGGCGTCGTCGCTCATGTCCGCTCGTTTCCCTTGCCGGATCTGCCGGATCTGCCGGATCTGCTGGATCTGCCGGACAGCCTGGAGGGCGCTGGTCAGGGCCCACCCGCGGCGCCTGCCGCCGAACCTGCGGGCCGAAGCGTGCGACTGCCGACCGGGCCGCGACCGCTGCGGTCGAACCGCCCCGGACACGGCATACGAAGGATGCCATGAAGAACGGCACCGGCCGACAGATCCACGGCGGCGACGTCCTCGTCGTGCTCACCAACGGACGCTTCTCACGCCCCGCCCTCGACTTCGCCACCTCCCAGCGCCTCCACCCGGCGGCGGCGGTGCGCTCCAGCGGTCCAGGTCGCACTTGTGGCATCTTCGGGCTGCGGGCCCAGGAGTTCGGCCGGGTGGTCTCGGCGTTGGACCGCCCCATGGACGTTCCGGTGGGCAGCGTCGGAGGGAGCCCCGGACGGACAGGTGAGGCCGGGCGGCTCGACGGCGTCGCTACGGATGCGCGTCCCACCAGCCTGGCGCGGTGAGATCCCGGAACCCTCCGCGGCCTCATGCCCTTCGGTCCGTTCGACCGGGCCATTGGTCTTTGGCAGCTCCACGTGCGGGTCCTCGGTCGGTGCCACGCACCGCTGTGCCCGCGCCTGCCGTACCGGCCGGGGCTGTCCATGGCCGGCCGGCGCCTTGGGGCAGCAGCGCCTCGGCGGCGACCGCCGCGACCGCCGCGGCGACCGCGGACAGGGCGGGCGAGTCCAGCTTCCACTGCTGCCAGTAGAGCGGGACGTCCATGGGCCGGCCTGCGGCGAGCTCCACCAGTCGGCCGGCCCGCAACAGCGGCGCGGCCTGCGGTTCGGGTACCAGGCCCCAGCCGAGGCCGGCGGCCACCGCGTCCCGAAACCCGTCCGAGGCCGGCACCATGTGCCGGATCTTCCCGGCCCCCGACCGGCCCCGGGTCAGCGCCCGGACGAAGGTGTCCTGCAGTTCGTCACGCCGGTCGAACACCACGGTGGGCGCCTCACGCAGGTCCTCGGCCAGGTCTCCGGTCAGGTGCCGGGCCGCGAATTCCGGAGTGGCCACGGCCAGATAGCGGGCCAGTCCCAGGAGGCGTACGGTGCAGCCGGCCACCGGGTCGGGCGAGGAGGTGACGGCCGCCATCACCTGCCCCTCGCGCAGCAGGGCGGTGGTGTGGGACTCGTCCTCCCGGTAGAGCTCGAAGCAGACCGGATGGTCCTGCGGCACCCGGGTGAGCGCGGGCAGGAACCAGGTGGCGAGGGAGTCCGCGTTGACCGCCACCGGAATCCGGGCGGGGCCCTGCTCTGCCGCCAGCCCCAGTTCGGCGCGGGCGTCCCGCTCCAACCGAGCCAGCTGCCGGGCGAACCTGACCACCACCTCGCCGGACTCGGTGGCCCGCACCGGCTTGGTGCGCAGCAGCAGGACCCGCCCGGTGCGCTGTTCCAGGGCCTTGACGCGCTGGCTGACGGCGGAGGGGGTCACGTGCAGGGCGGCGGCCGCGGCGTCGAAGGTGCCTTCGTCGACCACCGCCAGCAGGGTTCTGACCTGGTCCAGGGGGAGCTCATCCATAAGTAGTGCTAAGGGTACGTAAGAATCCTTAGCTGTACTCATTCCTCGGCGATTCGTACGGTCGAGGTCATGACCAGCAGCATCGCCGCCGTACTCGCCGGATTCGGTACGGGCCTCTCCCTCATCGTGGCCATCGGAGCCCAGAACGCCTTCGTCCTGCGCCAGGGCGTCCGCCGCCACGCCGTCCTCGCGGTGGTGGCCATCTGCGCCGTCTCCGACGCGGTGCTGATCGCGCTCGGAGTCGCCGGGGTGGGCGCGGTGGTCACGGCCTGGCCGGCGATGCTGACCGCGGTCGGCATCGCGGGCGGGGCGTTCCTGCTCTGCTACGGGGTCCTGGCCGCCCGGAGGGTCCTGAGCCCGGGCCCGGCGGCCACGCTCACGGCCGGCGGCCCGGACACGGGTTCCGCCCGACGGGCGGTCCTGACCTGCCTGGCCATGACGTGGCTGAACCCGCACGTGTACCTGGACACCGTTCTCCTGGTGGGCTCGCTCGCCTCCGACCGCGGCGACCTGCGCTGGGCCTTCGGCGCGGGCGCGGCCCTGGCCAGCCTGGGCTGGTTCTTCGCCCTGGGCTTCGGCGCGCGCCTGCTGTCGGGCGTGCTCTCCCGTCCCAAGGCCTGGCGGGTCCTGGACGGCCTGGTCGCGGTGACCATGCTGGCGATGGGCGCGATGCTGGTCGCCGGAGCGTAGACCGCCTCTGCCGGACGGCTGTCCGTGGCCCGGAGCGCGGGACCGGCCACCGTCCTGGCCCCGTTCTCCGAGCACGACCTTCACGACGGCCTGCGGGTCCTGGGATCCCACCGCATCACCTCACGCTCCTTCCCCGCGACACCCTTGCCGCCGCGCCGTATGCCCCTGGCCGTCGACACGCCCTTGGTCGTCGGTCCTGTTCTGAGCGTGAGAAGCCGTACGGGGGGCAGGGCCGGGCGGGAGCCGGGGCGGCTACCGGCGCGGTGCGGGAACGAGGCGCAGGAGTGTGTGAAGGACGGCATCGATCGTGTCCTGCGCGGGCTCGTCGCTGACATGGGTCAGCAGGCGGGCCAGGATCCTCAGCAGTTGCGGCGAGGCCATCACCCGGGGGTGGAGGATGGGACGGTAGCCGAACCGGGAGAAGAACAGGTCGCCCGCGGCGTTGCCCAGCCGGTAGTAGCGCGCCCACCGGCGCCGGATCTCGGCCGGGTAGTGGTGCAGCGCGTCTTCCCGGCGCGGGCCGGCCGGACGGGCCAGCGCCAGGGCGATGGTCTCCGCCGCCACCTCGGCGGCCTCCATCGCCTGGGCGATGCCCTCGCCGCTCCACGGGCTGACCATGCCGGCGCTGTCACCCACGAGCAGCAGGCCCCGGCGGTACTGCGGACGCCTGTTCAGGCCCATCGGCAGCGGCGCGCTGCGCAAGGGGGAATCCGCGGTCTCCTCACGCAGGCCCCACTCCTCGGGCAGGCGGGGCAGCCAGTGTTCCAGCGTCGCCCGCAGGTCCGCGGTCCGGCGCCGGCGCTGCTGCGGCAGCGCGCCGAGGCCCACATTGACGCGGCCGTCCCCCAGGGGAAACACCCATCCGTAACCGGGCAGGTCGAGTCCGGTGCGCGGACAGCGCAGGTCGGCCCACAGCTCCAGGTAGGGGTCGTGGGTGCGGGCCTCGCTGCGGTAGTACCGGCGGGCAGCCGCCGCGACGGGCCTCTTCGCGTCCCGTACGAACCCCAGGCCGAGAGCCGTACGCGCCGAGGCGCCGTCGGCCGCGACCACCAACGGGGCCCGGTAACGGACCGGTTCCGCTCCCGGCCCCTGGGAGGCGGTCACACCGGTGACGTGCCCTGCCCGGTCGGTCAGGGTGCCCGTCACCTTCACACGGGTACGCAGGCGCGCTCCGGTGGCGCTCGCGTGCGTGGCGAGCAGGTCGTCGAAGTCGTGCCGACTGCGGGTGAGCCCGAAGTCCGGGAAGGCGCCCAGACGCGGCCAGTCCAGCTCCGCCCGGTGTCCGCCGCAGACCCAGCGCATCCCCTTGTTCCGCATCCAGCCCGGCGCGTCGATGTCGATGCCGAGCCGCACCAACTGGTGCACGGCGCCCGGGGTCAGCCCGTCACCGCACACCTTCTCCCGGGGGAAGCCGCTCTTCTCCAGGAGCAGTACGTCCACACCCGCTCGCGCCAGGTGCACCGCGGCGGCGGAGCCCGCCGGCCCCGCCCCCACCACGATGACCTGAGCCTCCTCGTCGCCCACGCCGTCAGATCCACCGCGGTTGCCGTCGCTGCCGCCACCCTCGTCACTTTTGGTGATCACTCCCCTACTATGCCCCTCGACGGGCATCGGCAGTCCGTGCGGCGCGACCGAGGCGACCGGGCGAGGGGGAAGCCCCCTGGGGGTCAGGGGGCTTCCGTTCGCCGCCGTGCGTGGTACCGGATCACGCCCCGAGCAGCCGGCCGAGCACGGCGTACGAGAGCGGGAAACCGGAGACGCCGACGCCCATCGCCACGATGGACTCGCCGAGGGCGATGATCACGATCAGACCGTGCC
>NZ_JBEXSZ010000073.1:0-39182 GCF_040613865.1 Streptomyces sp. NPDC006197
ACGGCCAGGAGGCTGAAGTCGGTGAGGTTGTCGAGCTGTTGGAATGCGGTGGCGTACGTCTGAGCGGTCACCGAGGCAGTGGAGTCGATGCCGGGGCCCCGCGCCCCACTGCCCGTGCCCCCGGCCGCTTCCCCGCCGCGCCCGCCGCAGGGTTCCCCCGGTACGTGCGTGCGTGTGAGCATGAGTCATGACCGACCGTGATCCACTCCGCGACGCCCCGGCCCCCGCCCGCTCGTACGACGCCGTCGTCGTCGGAGGCGGGCACAACGGGCTCGTCGCCGCCGCCTATCTGGCCCGTGCCGGACGCTCCGTCCTCGTCCTGGAGCGGCTCGGCTCCACCGGTGGGGCGGCCGTGTCGACGCGGCCCTTCGCCGGGGTCGACGCCCGCCTCTCCCGGTACTCGTACCTCGTCTCGCTCCTCCCGGAGAAGATCGTGCGGGAGCTCGGACTGCGGTTCGCCGTCCGGAAACGGTCCGTCTCCTCGTACACCCCGAAGGGCGACGGCGGCCTCCTCGTCGGCGGCGGACCCGACCGCACCCGCGCCTCCTTCGCCGCGCTCACCGGCTCCGACCGGGCCTACGAGGCCTGGCAGACCTTCTACGCCCGCACCGGCGAGGCCGCCCGCCGGATCTTCCCCACCCTCACCGAACCCCTCCCCGCCCGCGCCGAGCTGCGCGCCCGCGTCGACGACGCCGACACCTGGCGGATGCTCTTCGAGGAACCCCTCGGCGTCACCGTCGAGAAGGCCTTCGCGGACGACCTCGTCCGGGGCGTGGTCCTCACCGACGCCCTCATCGGCACCTTCGCCGACGCCCACGACCCCACCCTGCTGCAGAACCGCTGCTTCCTGTACCACGTCATCGGCGGCGGAACCGGCGACTGGGACGTGCCCGTCGGCGGCATGGGCGCCCTCACCGACGCCCTCGCGGACGCCGCCCGCGCCGCCGGGGCCCGCATCCTCACCGGCCACGAGGCCACCCGGATCGAGACCGACGGGCACCGCGCCGCGATCACCTACCGCACCGCCGACGGCGAGGGCACCGTCGAGGCCGACCGGGTCCTCGTCAACGCCTCCCCGCAGGAGCTCGCCGCCCTGCTCGGCGAGACGCCCCCGTCCGCCCCGGAGGGCGCCCAGCTCAAGGTCAACATGCTGCTGACCCGGCTGCCGAGGCTCCGCGACCGCTCCGTCGACCCGCGCGAGGCCTTCGCCGGCACCTTCCACATCGCCGAGGGGTACGGGCAGCTGGCCACCGCCCACGCCGAGGCCGCCGCCGGGCGCCTGCCCTCCGCCCCGCCGTCCGAGATCTACTGCCACTCCCTCACCGACCCGACGATCCTCGGCCCGGAACTGGCCGCCACGGGCCACCAGACGCTCACCCTGTTCGGCCTGCACACCCCCGCCCGGCTGTTCGCCGCCGACAACGAGGGCACGCGCGCGAAGCTCCTGGCGGCGACGCTCGCCCAGCTCGACGCCCACCTGGACGAGCCGATCGCCGACTGCCTCGCCCTCGACGCCGAGGGCCGCCCCTGCATCGAGGCGAAGACCCCGCTGGACCTCGAACGCGAACTGCGGCTGCCCGGCGGTCACATCTTCCACCGCGACCTCTCCTTCCCGTACGGGGACGGGGACGCCGGCCGCTGGGGCGTCGAGACCCCGCACGCCAACGTCCTCCTGTGCGGAGCGGGCGCGATCCGCGGCGGGGGAGTGAGCGGCATCCCCGGCCACAACGCGGCGATGGCGGCACTGGGCCGGTGACGGCGGGGTCGCCCCCGACCGGGCCCTCTCCGTTCGGCCCCGTTGACGTCGCCCCCTCCCCGCCTGGGGTGTGAAGCTGATCTGCGAGCGCGCTTAAGAAATCCTCGATGGACCGCAGGCCTCGCGTACGGAAGATTCTCTTCCAGGGATCTTGGGCGCGCAGCCGTGCCCGCACCCCCACATCACAGGACACGCACGTCGGGAGCCGTTGCATTGAAGGCGCTGGTCAAGCTGAAGGCGGAGCCGGGACTCTGGCTCACGGACGTGCCCGAGCCGGAGACAGGCCCGGGGGACGTCCTCATCAAGGTCAAGCGGACCGGCATCTGCGGGACCGACCTGCACATCCGCTCCTGGGACGGCTGGGCGCAGAAGACGATCGCCACGCCGCTGACGATCGGCCACGAGTTCGTCGGCGAGGTCGTCTCCGTCGGCCGTGACGTCGCCGACATCAACGTCGGCGACCTGGTCAGCGGCGAGGGCCACCTCGTCTGCGGCAAGTGCCGCAACTGCCTGGCTGGCCGCCGCCACCTCTGCCGCGCCACCGTCGGCCTCGGCGTCGGCCGGGACGGCGCCTTCGCCGAGTACGTGGCGCTGCCCGCCTCCAACGTGTGGGTGCACCGGGTCGCCGTCGACCTCGACGTCGCCGCGATCTTCGACCCCTTCGGCAACGCCGTGCACACCGCCCTCTCCTTCCCGCTCGTCGGCGAGGACGTCCTCGTCACCGGCGCCGGCCCCATCGGCATCATGGCCGCGGCCGTCGCCAAGCACGCCGGCGCCCGCAACGTCGTCATCACCGACGTCAGCGAGGAGCGCCTCGCCCTGGCGCGCAAGACGGGCGTCAGCCTCGCCCTCAACGTCGCCGAGCAGACCATCGCCGACGGCCAGCGCACCCTCGGGCTCAAGGAGGGCTTCGACGTCGGCCTGGAGATGTCCGGCAACCCGCGCGCGATGCGCGACATGATCGCCAACATGACCCACGGCGGAAAGATCGCCATGCTGGGCCTGCCCAGCGAGGACTTCGCCGTCGACTGGGCGAAGATCGTCACCTCCATGATCACGATCAAGGGCATCTACGGCCGCGAGATGTTCGAGACCTGGTACGCGATGTCGGTGCTCCTGGAGGGCGGCCTCGACCTCAGCCCGGTCATCACCGGCCGCTACGACTTCACCGACTTCGAAGCCGCCTTCGACGACGCGGCCTCCGGCAAGAGCGGCAAGATCATCCTCGACTGGACCACGGGAGCCTGACCCATGTTCGATTCCGTACGCGACTCCGTCCGCGCCACCCTCGAAGAGATCGAGCAGGCCGGGCTGCACAAGCCCGAGCGGGTCATCGGCACCCCCCAGTCCGCGACCGTCGAGGTCACCGCGGGGGGCCGCCCCGGCGAGGTGCTCAACTTCTGCGCCAACAACTACCTGGGCCTCGCCGACCACCCCGAGGTGATCGCCGCCGCCCACGAGGCCCTGGACCGCTGGGGCTACGGCATGGCGTCCGTCCGCTTCATCTGCGGCACGCAGGAGGTCCACAAGGAGCTGGAGGCGCGCCTGTCCTCCTTCCTCGGCCAGGAGGACACGATCCTCTACTCCTCCTGCTTCGACGCCAACGGCGGCGTCTTCGAGACCCTCCTCGGCGCCGAGGACGCCGTCATCTCCGACGCCCTCAACCACGCCTCGATCATCGACGGCATCCGCCTCTCCAAGGCCCGCCGCTTCCGCTACGCCAACCGCGACATGGCCGACCTGGAGCAGCAGCTCAAGGAGGCCACGGAGGGCGGCGCCCGGCGCAAGCTGATCGTCACCGACGGCGTCTTCTCCATGGACGGCTACGTCGCCCCGCTCGACGAGATCTGCGACCTGGCCGAGCGCTACGACGCCATGGTGATGGTCGACGACTCGCACGCGGTCGGCTTCGTCGGCCCCGGCGGCCGCGGCACCCCCGAGCTGCACGGCGTCATGGACCGCGTCGACATCATCACCGGCACCCTCGGCAAGGCCCTCGGCGGCGCCTCCGGCGGTTACGTCGCCGCCCGCGCCGAGATCGTCGCCCTGCTGCGCCAGCGCTCCCGCCCGTACCTCTTCTCGAACACCCTCGCCCCGGTCATCGCCGCCGCCTCCCTGAAGGTCATCGACCTCCTGGAGTCCGCCGGCGACCTGCGCGAGCGCCTGGGCGCCAACACGGCGCTGTTCCGCTCCCGCATGACCGAGGAGGGCTTCGACGTCCTCCCCGGCGACCACGCCATCGCCCCCGTCATGATCGGCGACGCGGCCGAGGCCGGCCGGATGGCCGAGCTGCTCCTGGAGCGCGGCGTGTACGTGATCGGCTTCTCGTACCCCGTGGTGCCGCAGGGCCAGGCCCGCATCCGCGTCCAGCTCTCCGCCGCCCACTCGACGGAGGACGTGAACCGGGCCGTCGACGCCTTCGTCGACGCCCGCGCGGCCCTGCGCGGCTAGGACCCGTCCGACGAGCCCCGCCCGGCACGTGCCGGGCGGGGCTCGCGGCGCCCGGCACCGGCCGGTGTCCGCGGGCTGAGACACTGGGAGCATGATCGAAGCGCGGCGGTTGCACATCCTCCGTGCGGTGGCCGACCACCGCACGGTCACGGCGGCGGCCGCCGCGCTCTACCTCACCCCCTCCGCCGTCTCCCAGCAGCTCGCCGCGCTGGAGCAGGAGACCGGCCACCGCCTGGTGGACCGCAGTGCGCGCGGCGCGCGCCTCACCCCGGCCGGCGAGATCCTGCTCGGCCACGCCAACGCCGTGCTCGCCCAGTTGGAGCGCGCCGAGGCCGAGCTCGCCGCCTACGGCTCCGGCGACGCCGGTACGGTCACGGTCGCCGCGTTCGCCACCGGCATCGGGCTCGTGGTGGCCCCGGCCATCGCGTCCCTCGCCCGGACCGCGCCCGGCATCCGGGTCCGGGTCCGGGACGCGGAGGGCGACGAGAGTCTGCTCATGGTCCTGGACCGGCAGGTGGACGTGGCCGTCGCGGTCGAGTACCGGGGCGCGCCGGGCGAGGACGACGACCGGCTCACCCGCGTCCCGCTCTACGCCGAGCCGTTCGACGCGGTCCTGCCGCCCGGCCACCCCCTGGCGGCCGGCGCACGGGTCGCGCTCGCCGACCTCGCCAAGGACACCTGGATAGGCCAGTCCGAGGGGAACCCCTGCCACGACGTGACCGTCCTGGCCTGCGAGTACGCCGGGTTCACACTGAAACCGGAGCACTCGTCCGACGACTTCCGCGCCGTCGTCGCCCTCGCGGCGGCGTCCGCCGGAGTGGCGCTCGTGCCGCGGTCGGCCCTGCGCGGTATGGAACTCACGGGCGTGGAGGTCCGTCCGATCGAGGGCGTCGCCCCGACCCGCAGGGTCTTCGCCGCCGTCCGGCGCGGCGCGGAGGAGCACCCCCTGATCAGCCCCGTGCTGACCGCCCTGCGCGAGGCGTCCGGAAACGGCGCCTGACGGGCGTCCCGTCGGCCGAAACCCGGAGGCGTACTGGCGGAGGTCCCGTACGCCCCACCAGACTGGGCCCGTGGAAACCATGATCCCTGTCAAGGACGGCGAAGTCTGGGCGGACGACACCGGAGGGGAGGGCCCGCCGCTGGTCCTGCTCCATCCCGGCGTCGGCGACTCCACGGTGTGGGACCCGGTCCTGCCGGCGCTCGTCGCGCGGTACCGGGTGATCCGCTATGACGTGCGCGGCTACGGACGTTCACCCGCGCCCACCGCCGCGTACTCCCCGGTCCGCGACCTGGCCGAGGTCCTCGACCGCTTCGAGATCGAGCGGGCGGTCCTGGTGGGATCCAGCATGGGAGGGGCCACCTCGGTCGACTACGCCTTGGAGGCGCCCGGGCGGGTGGCGGGCCTCGCCCTCTTCGTTCCCGGCGTGTCGGGGTACGAGGGGCTGGACTCGGGCGAGTTCTTCGAGCGCCTCGCACCCCTCGCCGAGGCCGGTGACACGGACGGCATCGTCCGGCTCGGCCTCGCCGCGTGGGGAAAGGCCGGCGGCGGGACCCCCGAGTCCGACCCGGTCGCGGCGGAGCTCTGCCGGGCCGTGCTGCCCGCCTGGTTCAGCAACATCGGCCGCCAGCTCACCGGACCGCCCGCCTTCGACCGGCTCGGGGAGGTCTCCGCGCCGACCCTGCTCGCGCTGGGCGAGCAGGACCGGCCGGAGGTGGTGCGCTGCAACGAGGAGATGGCCGAGCGGATCCCGAACTGCCGTCTCGTCAGGCTGGCCGCCTCCGACCACTACCCGACCCTGCGCGAACCGGAGCACGTCGCCCGGCTGATCGAGGAACTGTACGCCGAGGCGGCCTGATCGCGGACGAACTCCATGGTCGCGCCGCCGAGGCGTGCGCCGAGCCGGGCCGGCTCATCAGGGCGGGCTCAATCGGCGGACCTGGACCAGCCGTTCGCCCCGATCCGCGCCCCGTCCGCCGGCCGCGCCTCGTCGAAGACCGGCAGCCCCGCCGCGTCGAGCAGCCGCAGCCCGTCCACGTACACGCCCCGCCCCACGTACCGCTGGTCGGTGGTGTACCGCCAGCGCAGGAGGGCGTTCGCGCCGGGCAGCGGCGCGGACACGGTGTGCCAGACGCGGCCGGACCAGCCGCCGACCGTGCCCGTCGGGTGCTCGGCGCGGCCGTCGGTGGTGAAGGGCACCGGCCGCCAGGTCGTGCCGCCGTCGGCCGAGGCCTCCAGGGCGACCGGGTCGGTGCCCGGCTCGGTGTCCCACCACAGCGCGCACTCCAGGCGTGCGGCGCCGGGCACATGAGGCAGCGTCAGGGTGGCCGTCGTGGCGCTCGCCATGCCGGAGAACCACGAGGTACGGCCCCGGGCCGGGCGGACGGGGACGGCGCGGGCCAGCCGGTCCGCCGCGGCGACGCGCGGCGCGGAGCCGGAGCGCCAGGAGCGCACCGGGTGCACGGAGTTGCCGAGCACGATCAGGAACGCGTCGGTCGTCGGGTCGAGGACGAGGCTGGTGCCGGTGAAGCCGGTGTGCCCGGCGGTGCGCGGGGTGGCCATGGCGCCCATGTACCAGTGCTGGTAGAGCTCGAAGCCGAGCCCGTGCTCGTCGCCGGGGAAGGCGGTGTTGAAGTCGGTGAACATCAGCTCCACCGACGCGGGGGAGAGGATGCGGGCCCGGCCGTACGCGCCGCCGTTGAGCAGGGTGCGGGCGAGGATCGCGAGGTCCCAGGCGCGGGAGAAGATCCCGGCGTGGCCCGCGACACCGCCGAGGGAGTAGGCGTTCTCGTCGTGGACCTCGCCGTGGACCATGCCCCGGTCGAGGCCGGACCAGGGCGGCCGGGCGTCCTCGGTGGCGGCGATCCCCGGCCGCCAGGAGAGCGGTGGATTGAAACGAGTGCGGTGCATCCCGAGCGGAGTGGTGATCTCGTCGTGGAGCAGGGCATCCAGACCGCGACCGGTGATCTCCTCCAGGATCAGCTGGAGCGAGATCAGGTTCAGATCCGAGTAGAGGTACGCGGAGCCCGGCGGGTTCGCCGGGGTCTCCGCCCACAGCAGCCGCAGCTTCCCCTCCCGCGTCGGCTCCCGGTAGAGCGGGATCCAGGACCGGAACCCGGACGTGTGGGTGAGCAGCTGCCGTACGGTGACGTCCTGCTTCCCGCCGCCGCCGAACTCCGGCAGGTACGCGGTGACCTTCTCCTCCAGCTCCAGCGCCCCGCGCTCGATCTGCTGCACCGCCAGGATCGAGGTGAACAGCTTGGAGACCGACGCCAGGTCGAAGACGGTGTCCTCGGTCATGGGGACCCGCCGCTCCGGCGGCAGCTCGATCCCCGTGTCGGTCTTCTCGTCGTACGCCGCGTACCGCACGGCCGAGCCGATCGCCCGGTGCAGGGCGATGGTCCCGCCCCGCCCGGCGAGCAGGACGGCGCCCGCGTACCACGGGTGCGCGGGGGAGGGTGCGAGGAAGCGCTCGGCGTCCGCGACGAGGCCGTCCAGGTGTGACGCGAGCAGCCCGGCGCGCTCCGCGGAGCCGCGCCGCAGCGTGGTCCGCCGCGCGGACCCGTACGGGACTCCCGTCCCCCGCTCCGGGGAGGCCGCCGCCCCCGGCACCGCACCGATCACCAGCGCACCTCCGAGGGCCAGCACACCGCCGCCGAACGCACGGCGGCTCGGCCCTCCGTCTCGCTTCACATCGTCCGTCATGACCACCCTCTCCCACTCGGGGCGGCGGCGAAACGCCGACGTGCCGCCCGCAAAGAATCTGACGCAGCATCAGAAAATGTCTTCCCTCCGCTGCGCCGCTGCGGCATCCTGCCGCCCATGAAGACGGAGCTGAGTCGCACCCTGGGGATCGAGCACGCCATCTTCGGCTTCACGCCCTTCCCCGCGGTGGCCGCCGCACTCACCAGAGCCGGCGGGTTCGGCGTCCTCGGCGCGGTCCGCTACACCGCGCCCGACGACCTCGCCCGCGACCTCGACTGGATGCAGGAGCACACCGACGGCCTGCCCTACGGCCTCGACGTCGTGATGCCCGCGAAGAAGGCGGTCGAAGGCGTCAGCGAGGCCGAGATCGAGGCCATGATCCCCGAGGAGCACCGGGCGTTCGTCCGCGCCACCCTCGCCAAGCACGGCGTCCCCGAACTGGCCGAGGGCGAGGCCTCCGGCTGGCGGATCACCGGCTGGATGGAGCAGGTCGCCCGCAGCCAGCTCGACGTGGCCTTCGACTACCCGATCAGACTCCTCGCCAACGCCCTCGGATCGCCGCCGCCCGACGTCGTCGCCCGCGCCCACGACCACGGCGTCCTCGTCGCCGCCCTCGCCGGCAGCGCCCGCCACGCCCGCCACCACGCCGACGCCGGCATCGACATCGTCGTCGCCCAGGGGTACGAGGCGGGCGGCCACACCGGCGAGATCGCCTCCATGGTCCTCACCCCCGAGGTCGTCGATGCCGTCTCCCCGCTGCCCGTGCTCACCGCCGGCGGCATCGGCAGCGGCGAGCAGATCGCCGCCGGACTCGCCCTCGGCGCCCAGGGCGTCTGGCTCGGCTCGATCTGGCTCACCACCACCGAGGCCGAGCTGCACTCCCGCGCCCTCACCGACAAGCTCCTCGCCGCCGGCTCCGGCGACACGGTCCGCTCCCGCGCCCTGACCGGCAAGCCCGCCCGCCAGCTCCGCACCGAGTGGACCGACGCCTGGGACGACCCGGCGGGGCCCGGCCCGCTCCCCATGCCCCTCCAGGGACTCCTGGTCGCCGAGGCCGTCTCCCGCATCCAGCGGTACGAGGTCGAGCCGCTCCTCGGCACCCCGGTCGGGCAGATCGTCGGCCGGATGAACTCCGAGCGCAGCGTCCAGCAGGTCGTCGACGACCTCACCCGCGGCTTCGAGAAGGCCGTCGACCGCATCAACCGCATCGCCGGACGGAGCGCCCAGTGAGCAACGGTCCCACCGGAAACCAGCCCCCCACCGGAACCCGGCCCCCCACCGGAACCCGGCCCCCCACCGGAACCCAGCCCCCCACCGGATTCTGGGCCCAGGCCGCCGCCGACCCCGGCCGCACCGTCCTCGTCGCACCCGACGGCGAGGAGTGGTCCGCCGGCCGGCTGCACGCCGAGGCCAACCGGCTCGTCCACGGGCTGCGCGCCGCCGGACTCGAACGCGGCGACGCGTTCGCCGTCGTCCTGCCCAACGGCCCCGAGTTCTTCGCCGCCCATCTCGCCGCCACCCAGGCCGGCTTCTACCTCGTCCCCGTCAACCACCACTTCGTCGGCCCCGAGATCGCCTGGATCGTCGCCGACTCCGGCGCCAAGGTCCTGGTGGCGCACGAGCGCTTCGCCGAGGCGGTCACCCTCGCCGCCGACGAGGCCGGGCTCGCGCCCACCCACCGGTACGCCGTCGGCACCGTCCCCGGCTTCCGCCCGTACGCCGAACTCCTCGACGGACAGGACGGTTCTCCGCCCGCCGACCGCACGCTCGGCTGGGTCATGAACTACACCTCCGGCACCACCGGTCGGCCCCGGGGCATCCGCCGCCCGCTCCCCGGGAAGCTCCCCGAGGAGACCCACCTCGGCGGCTTCCTCGGCATCTTCGGCATCCGGCCCGCCGACGGAAACGTCCATCTCGTCTGCTCGCCGCTCTACCACACGGCCGTGCTCCAGTTCGCGGCCGCCGCCCTGCACATCGGGCACCCGCTCGTCCTCATGGACCGGTGGGCGCCCGAGGAGATGCTCCGGCTGATCGACCGGTACGCGTGCACCCACACCCACATGGTCCCCACCCAGTTCCACCGCCTGCTCGCCCTCCCCGCGGAGGTGCGGGAGCGGTACGACGTCTCCTCCATGCGCCACGCCATCCACGGCGCCGCGCCCTGCCCCGAGCACGTCAAGCGGGCGATGATCGACTGGTGGGGCCGGTGCGTCGAGGAGTACTACGCCGCCAGCGAGGGCGGCGGCGCCTTCGCCACCGCCGAGGAGTGGCTCAAGAGGCCGGGGACCGTCGGCCGGGCCTGGCCCATCAGCGAACTCGCCGTCTTCGACGACGACGGCAAGCGGCTGCCGCCCGGCGAACTCGGCACCGTCTACCTCAAGATGAACACCGGCGGCTTCCAGTACCACAAGGACGAGGCGAAGACCGCGAAGAACCGCATCGGCGACTTCTTCACCGTCGGCGACCTCGGCGTCCTCGACGAGGACGGCTACCTCTTCCTCCGCGACCGCAAGATCGACATGATCATCTCCGGCGGAGTCAACATCTACCCCGCCGAGATCGAGGCGGCGCTGCTCGCCCACCCCGCCGTCGCGGACGCCGCCGCCTTCGGGATCCCGCACGCCGACTGGGGCGAGGAGGTCAAGGCGGTCGTCGAGGCGGCCGAGGGGTACGAGCCCGGGCCCGCGCTCGCCGCCGAGATCCTGGCCCACTGCGGTGACCGCCTCGCCGGCTTCAAACGCCCGAAGTCGGTCGACTTCGTCCCGGCCATGCCCCGCGACCCCAACGGCAAGCTGTACAAGCGCCGCCTCCGCGACCCGTACTGGGAGGGCCGGGAGCGCCCGCTCTAGAGGGTGTCTTGCCGATCAGGCCGGGCTCGCGACGCCTGACACCGCGCCTCGCCGCGTTGTCGTCAGTCGACAACGCTCCGCGTTGCCTCCCTCCTCCGCCTTGCGATCCACGGCGCCAGACGCCGCTCCCTGATCCGGCCTGATCGACAAGACACCCCCTAGTACTCCGGCAGCGGATCGTGCCCCGATCCGGTTCTCCGCCGGCAGGGGCGGGAGGTGCTCCAGGAGCCGGCGGACCTCTGCCGCGGTGAGGGCGACGATGCCGGTGGGGTCGTGCCTCGGCGCGTGACCTCCGGCACCACGCGCCTTCGGGCCGGTCCTCGGGCGGCGGCCGGTCCACCGAGTCGCGCACGGGTCCGTTTCGGATGAATATGTCGAATTATGGACCGAGCTTCGGTATGCCCGGACCCCATGCACCCCGCTCGCGCCGGCAGCCCCGGCGGCACCCTCTGGAGCCCATGGATGTCCGAGCTCATCGTCATCGGTTACGACGGCCTCGCCGCGGCCGAGAAGGCCTTCGGCACGGTGCAGGAGCTGCAGCGCGACCACGTCGTGCGTCTGAACGGGCTCGCGGTCGTCTCGATCGACGCCGACGGCCGGACCCACGTCGACACGTCGAACCGTGTCGTCGGCGTTACGGCCGCCTCGGGCGCCCTGTGGGGAACGATCTTCGGGATCCTCTTCCTGCTGCCCGGCCTCGGCCTCGTGACGGGCGCGGCCCTGGGCGGCCTGGTCGGCAGGCTCGCCAAGTCGGGTGTCGACGACCGGTTCCGCGAGCAGGTGGGAGACCTGCTGAAGCCGGGCTCCGCCGCGGTCGTGCTGATGGCCTCGAAGATCACGGACGACAAGTTCACGGCGGCGATGCGGCCACACGGCGGCACGGTCCTGAAGACCTCCCTCAGCGACCAGGACGAGCGGGCGCTCGCCGAACAGCTCACCGGCGCCCCGTAGCGGCCGGGTGCCTCGTGCGGCCCCGGCTCTTTTCCTGCCGATCGAAAGGTGCGTCCATGTGCCCCGCGTCCAGTACCGGCGCGCTCGCCGAGCGCGCCGGCCCCGCCCGCACCTTGCCGGGCCGCTCGTGACGCCGACCCCCCGCCGCGAGCCGGACGACGCACTGGCGGACGTGAACCGCATCGCCGCCGTACCGCGCCGCTGACGACGGAGCGGGCCGTACGCCACCGGAAGGATCCACCATGCACACCCCATCACCCCGCGGGAACCGGACGGTCCGCGTCCGAGCGGCGGGCGCCGTCGTCGCCGTCGTCGTGACCGCGCTCGGCGCGGCCGCCCTCGTGTCCTGCGGCTCGGACGGGGACGGCGCCGGCGCATCCGCGTCCAGCGAACGCCCCACGGCGCCCGACACCGCCTCGTTCTCCGGTGACCACCCCTCCTCCGTCGCCTCGGCGGCGAAGTCGCGGATCGCGTCCGCCCAGGCCTCGGCGTCGTCCGCGGCGGCCTCGGCCTCCGCGCAGGAGGCGTCACGTCAGGCGTCGGTCGGCGCCGAGCTGGAGCGCTCCCGGCAGGCGGCGGAGAAGGCTCTGAAGGGGGTCGAGGGCAGCGGAAACGCCCTGAACGAGGTCGGGATGACCGGCAAGCCCCGGGCCGACACGAACGGCCTGCTCGCCGTCGTCGTCACCATCACCAACAAGACGAGCGCGAACGCGTCCTACGCCGTCCAGGTCGACTTCCTCGACCCGTCGGGCAAGGTCGTCGAGACCCAGTTCGTCGGTGCCGAGGACCTCGCGCCCGGCGAGCGGCAGCAGCCCCTGGTCATCAGCCGACGGCCCCCCGAGCCGGTGCTCACGCCGCGGCTCACCAAAGCGCAGAGGTACTGAGAAAGGATCACCGCATGTCCGAGCTCATCGTCATCGGCTATGACGACCACAAGGTCGCGACCAAGGCCTTCAAGGTGGTTCAAGCCCTCCGTGACGACCACGTCGTCGAGCTGAAGGGCCTCGCCGTCGTCAGGGTCGACGAGGACGGCGAGACCCATGTGGACACCCCCGCCAAACGCGAGGAGATCGCCCTCTCGGCCACGGCCGGCGCGCTGTGGGGAATGGTCCTCGGCATCCTCGTCCTCACCCCGGGCATCGGGGTGGTGGGCGCGGCCCTCGGAGGCCTCATCGGCAAGCTGACCCAGATGGGCGTCGACAACGGGTTCCGGAAGAAGGTGAGCGAACTCCTCGAGCCCGGTGCGGCGGCCGTCGTGATCATGGCCTCCAAGATCACCGAGGATCGGTTCGCCGCGGCCATGGAGCCCTTCGGCGGAACCGTCCTCAAGACCTCCCTCCCGGAGGAGAGCGAGCGGGAGCTCGCCGAGCAGCTCGCCGGCCCCGCCTCCGAGACGACGGACTGACCCGGGGTCGTACCGCCGCCGGGAACCCTGTCGGCGCGTGCACGGGGCCGCCGACTCCCTTCCGAGGAGTCGGCGGCCCCGTGCGGGCGTCGGGACGCGGTGGGACGGTTCAGAAGTCGACCGCGTCGCGGATCAGCGGGCAGGTCATGCAGTGGCCGCCGCCGCGCCCGCGGCCGAGTTCGGCGCCGACGATGCTGATGACCTCCACCCCCGCCTTGCGCAGCAGGGTGTTGGTCTGGGTGTTGCGGTCGTACGTGAAGACCACACCGGGTTCGAGAGCGACGGCGTTGTTGCCGCTGTCCCACTGCTGGCGCTCGGAGGCGTAGACGTCTCCACCGGTCTCGATCACCTGGAGCCCGGGCAGGCCGAGGCCCTTGGCGACGACGTCGACGAACGAGGCGCTGCCCTCGTCGGAGATCTCGATGCCCGGCGCCCTGTCGCTCGGCGGCGCCGTCCCTGAACAGGGCGGCGGCGACCTGGGTGATGGCCTGGCGCGAGGTGCGTTCGCTCATGCCCATGAGGACGACCCCGTTGCCGACCGGCATGATGTCGCTGCCCTCGAAGGTGGCCTGGCCCCAGTCCTGTTCGGGGTCGCCCCACCAGACGGTCGAGTCCTTGAAATCGGGGTGGAAGGTGTAGACGGCCTTCATGAGGAGCGTCTCCCCATGACGGGCGGGCCAGTACAGCGGGTTGAGGGTGAGTCCGCCGTACAGCCAGCAGGTGGTGTCGCGGGTGTAGAGCGTGTTCGGCAGCGGCGGCATGAGGTACTCGCGTGCCCCGACGCCTTCCCGGGCGAGGGACACGTACCCGGAGCGGAACTCCTCGGGCAGGTCGGCCGTGGACAGTCCGCCGACGAGGAACTCGGCCAGCTCGCGTGGGGCGAGGGAGTCGAGGAACGCGCGGGTGTCGTCGACCAGTCCGAGACCGACCTCGTTGGGCACGATCTTCCGGTCGAGGAGCCAGGACTTCGCCTCGGGGATCGCCATGGTCTCGGCGAGCAGCTGGTGCAGCTCGACGACGTCGACACCGCGCTGGGTGAGCTTGTTGACGAAGTCGGCGTGGTCGCGCTGGGCGTTCTCCACCCACATGACGTCGTCGAAGAGCAGGTCGTCGGAGTTGGTCGGGGTCAGCCGCCGGTGCGCGAGGCCGGGGGCGCAGACCAGGACCTTGCGCAGGCGTCCGACCTCGGAGTGGACGCCGAGCGCGGGCGGGGCGGAGCTGGTCTCGGTGCTTGTCGTGGTCAACCTTTCCGATGGAAGCCGGATGCGTGTTCCGGCGGGTTCAGAGCTCGATCCAGCCGGCGGCGAGGGCGACGACACCGATGACGGCCCTGACGACGAAGACCGCGCAGATGACGGCCTCGACAGGGGAGAAGAGGCGCCGGTTCTGCTCCCGCCTGGCCTTGACGAACAGGAAGGTGGCGGGGGCGTAGAGGAGGAAGGCCGTGTAGAGGGTGGCGACGACGGCGACGACCAGTTCGCGCCGGGTGCCGCGCCCGGCCGCCTGCTCCGCCTGCGGCCGCAGCGCGATCTTCACGGCGAAGGCGGCGGCCAGGAGGAAGGGGATGAGACTCAGGGCGCTCGTCAGGCCGAGGGCGAAGTTGAACGCGTCGTCGGAGAAGGCGGTGACGACCAGCACGATCTGGTTCAGGGACGTCGTCATGAGCAGGGCCGGGACCGGGACGTCGTCGCCGCTGGAGCGTCCGAGGAAGCGGGGCATGTCCTTGTCCTTGGCCGCGACGAACAGCACCTCGGCGGCCATCAGCGTCCAGGCGAGATAGGCGCCGAGTACGGAGACGATCAGGCCGACGCTGACGAAGGCCTTGCCCCAGGTGCCGACGGCGGCCTCCAGGACGCCCGCCATGGAGGGCTGCCGGAGTTCGGCGATCTCGTTCATCGGCAGGATGCCGTACGACACGATGGTCACCGAGGCGAAGATCGCGAAGACGCCGAGGAAGACGAAGACGGTGGCGAGCATGGTGCCGCGGACCTGGTTGAACAGCGAGCCGGCGTAGTCGGCGCCGCCGAAGTTGTCGGCGAAGACGGACGGGTCCAGGTAGAAGAGCGCCAGGACGACGAAGACGATGATGGGGACGAGCTTGGCGACGGTCACGATCCGGTTGATCGCGGTCGCTTCCTTCACTTCCCGGCGGATGAGGAGGAAGAAGCACCAGAGCCCGACGGAGGACAGGACGATCGCGAGGACGGTGTCACCGTCGCCCAGCGCCGGGGCGACGGCACCGAGCGTCGACATGATCAGGACCCAGTAGGTCACGTTGCCGACGCAGGCGCTGGCCCAGTAGCCGAAGGCCGAGAAGAAGCCGAGGTACTCGCCGAAGCCGGCCTTGGCGTACGCGTAGACGCCGGCGCCCAGGTCGGGGCGCCGGACCGCGAGGGTCCGGAAGACGAAGGCGAGCATCAGCATGCCGAGGCCGGCGACCGCCCAGGCGATCAGCGCGCCCGCGACGTCGGTCTCCTGGGCGAACCGCCGCGGCAGGGAGAAGACGCCCGCTCCGACCATGGAGCCGACGACCATGGCGGTGACCGCCGACCGGCCGGGGATCGACTGCGGCCGGGGGACGGCGGCGGCGCCGGCGAGCCCGAACGGCTCCGACCCGGCCGGCCCCGCCGTGCCCGTCGGCCTCCACCGATGCCCCCTGATCGAGGAAGTGACGGACGCCGGTGCTCGACCGCCCGCTGAATCGGCTTCGACATCGCCGCCCACACCCTCTTCGTCGTGGGCAGCGCCACGGCGTTCCGGGAGCACGGCGCGGCGCTCCGGAGCCCTGTCGACGAGGCCCCTCCCACCGGCACCGCCATCCGGGGGCCGGGCACTTCTGCGTGGAGCTCGGCTCCGGCCCCTGGACCCGGCTCAGGACCCGCCGGCACGTGCCGGGCGTCCTGCACATCGAGTACTGCGAGGACTGGCCGGTCTGATCAGCGCTCCGGTGCCAGGGCCGGGAGCAGCTGGGACTCCTCGTAGGCGAAGTGCTCCTCCAGGCTCTTCGCCAGGCGGTCGACCTCGGTGCGCAGGGTCTCCGGGGCGGCGCCGGAGCTCAGCAGGGTCTCCAGTTCGTCGACCGTGCGGGCGACCACCCGGTGCTCGCGGCGCATCCGGTCCAGGGAGTCGGCGAGGTCCGGGAATTGCTGCTCCAGGAGGTCGAAGACGCCGTCCTCGTTGTTGTGGTGGGCGTGGAGCGCGCCGCAGAAGGTGAGGCAGTGGCGGGCGAGCCGGCGCCCGAGCGTCGGCGCCGGGGAGTCCAGGCCCTCGCGGAGCGCGGCGAGTTCGGCGCGGAGCTCGTCGTGGACCTTGACGAGGTGGGCGGCGATCGCCCGGTGCCGGGCCGGGTCCGCGAGGTCCGCGCGGTGCAGGGCGACGACGGGGATGACCCGGTCCGTGCCGGCCTGGTAGGCGGCGAACGCGGGATCCCGGGCGCTCTGCTCCGCGTACAGCCGGTCCCGTTCCTCGCCCTCCGTCACCACCGCCGTGGCCGCGAAGCGTTCGACGGTCCCCTCGGGGGTGCCGAGTTCGACGGTGACGTGCGCGTCGGCGCGGAGGTTGTGGAACCAGGCCGGGTGTTTCGGTCCGCCGGCGTTCGAGGCGAAGACGAGGAGCCGGGCCCCGTCGCGTACGTACACGGCGGGGTTGGTGTGGGGCCGTCCGCTGCGGGCGCCGGTGGTGGTGAGGAGGAGTAAGGATGCGCCTTCGAACATCCCGCCCACGCGGCCGCCGCTGGCGCGGAACTCCTCGATGACCTGCTCATTGAAATCGGACAAGACGGTGCCCTTCGGTAGCATCGATCACGACGGATCTATTTGCTTTGAAAGCAAAGCTAAATCGGAGGCTGCAGAGTGTCAATCGCACACGAGGCCGGCCGGCGCGCCGAAGGACCGGACGTCGACGACGCCGTCCGTACGCTGCTGCTGCTCATGCCCCGGATGGTCGGACGGGTCAAGCGCATCAGGATCCCCGACGAGTTGCAGTCGCTCACCCTCGCCCCTCGCCACCTCTCCCTGCTCGCCTATCTCCTCTTTGACGGACCGCTCGGCGTCAACGAGCTCGCCGCCCGCCTGGAGGTCGCCCCGACCACCGTGAGCCTGATGGTCGGCGACCTCGCCAAGAAGGGGGTCCTGGAGCGGGCGGAGGACCCCGCCGACCGGCGGCGGAAGATCGTCTCCATCGCCGAGGCGCACCGCCCCGCCATCGACGGCTGGCTGGGCCGTAGCGCCGGCGCCTGGCGTGCGGCCCTCGCGCCCCTCGGTCCGGCCGAACGCAGGATGTTCGTCGAGACCCTCGCCGCGTACGAGCGCGGTCTCGCCGACCAGGACGACTGAACGGGGCGACCGAACGAGGCGACCGAACGAGGTGACTGAACGGGGCGACCGAACGGGGCGACTGGGCGAGACGGCCGAGCGAGACGACTGGGCGAAAAGGGCGAAAGGCCCCCTTGTGGCAGGATGTGGATCATGGGTTCGAACACGGCGGCGATGACACGGCAGTGGACCACCTGGGGGCCGGTGGTGGCCGCGCTCGCCCTGGGCGCGGCCTGGGGGCGCGACCTCCCGGGCTTCGCCGTCGGCCTCATCGCGCTCTGCCTCATCGCCGCCGTCCTCGCGGCCGTCCACCACGCCGAGGTGATCGCCCACCGGGTCGGCGAGCCCTTCGGCTCGCTCGTCCTCGCCGTGGCCGTCACCGTCATCGAGGTCGGACTGATCGTCACCCTGATGGCGGGAGGGGGCGAGAAGACCTCGTCCTACGCCCGTGACACCGTCTTCGCCGCCGTGATGATCACCTGCAACGGCATCGTCGGCCTCTCCCTGCTCGTCTCCGCGCTGCGCAACCGGACCGCGGTCTTCAACGCCGAGGGCTCCGGCGGCGCGCTCGCCACCGTCTGCACCCTCGCGACGATGACCCTGGTCCTGCCGACCTTCACCACGAGCCACCAGGGCCCCGAGTTCTCCTCCGCGCAGCTGGCCTTCGCCGCCGTCGCCTCCCTCTGCCTGTACGGGGTGTTCGTCGCCGTACAGACCGTCAGGCACCGGGACTACTTCCTCCCGGTGCCGCGCCCGGGGCGGGAATCGGAGGAGGAACACGCCGACCCGCCGGGCAACCGGGAGACCTGGGCCAGCCTCGGTCTGCTCCTCGTCGCCCTTGTCGCCGTCGTCGGCAACGCCAAGCTGATCTCGCCCACCATCGAGGACGCCGTCGAGTCGGCGGGCCTGCCGAAGGCGGTCGTCGGCGTTGTCATCGCCCTGATGGTGCTGCTGCCCGAGACCCTCGCCGCCGTCCGCGCGGCCCGCAGGGACCGCGTGCAGACCAGCCTCAACCTCGCCTACGGCTCCGCGATCGCCAGCATCGGCCTGACGATCCCGGCGATCGCGCTCGCCTCGGTCTGGCTGTCCGGGCCCCTGGTGCTCGGTCTGGGACCGCTCCACCTGGTCCTGCTCGCCCTCACCGGAGTGGTGAGCGCCCTGACCGTGGTGCCCGGACGGGCCACCCTCCTCCAGGGCGGCGTCCACCTTGCGATCTTCGCCGCCTTCGTCTTCCTGTCGTTCAGCCCGTGACGGGCCCGTTCAGCCCCTGACGACCACCACCCGCAGGCCGGGCGAGCGCAGGATGTCCTTCTCGCAGAACCGGGAGGTCACCCAGCGCTCGCCCGCGAACAGCCGGGTCTGGTCGCTGTAGTGCGGGGACGCCGGGTTCGACGACTGGGAGTACGACAGCAGGGTGCGGGCCACCGGGCACCGGCTGCCGTCCCAGCCCACGGCCTGCACGTGGCTGGTCCCGTGCGCGACCTCCACGTAGCCGCCGCCCGCCGCGTTCCACACGGGCTCGGCCTTGTTCCAGACGCCCAGCGACTCGGTCCCGCCGCTCACGGGGATCCGCTCCCCGTTCCGTACGACGAACTGGTGGGCGCCGAGCGGCGCGTCCAGCGCGATGCCCGCCGCCCGCAGCTCCGCCGCCGCGCCCGCGAGGGCCTTCGCGAACTCGGGCACCCCGGTGTTCAGGGTGTGCGGGGTGCGGACCGGGTCGGCCGCCGAGAACGGCACCTTCCACTGGTCGGCCGGCTTCACCGTGCCCGTGAACCTCCGCCAGAACCGGTCGAAGAGCAGTGCGCCCCGGCTGCCGGTGTCCACCGTCCGGTCCCAGGCCCCGATCACCCGGCAGACCTCCGGGTCCTCCGGCAGCGCCGACGTGCACGCCCCGGCCGCGTCGGCGGCCGCCATGTCACCGGCCGGCGCCCGGTTCGCGAACTGCTGGCGCTGGAGGTCGGCCACCGTGAGCCGGCCCCCGTCCGCCATCGCCGCCACGTCCTCGATCCCGCCCCGGGTGCGCAGCGAGCGCGGCGTCGCGACCGTGCCGAAGATCCGCTCGTAACCGGTCAGCGGCCGGTCGGCGTTGGCCAGCCAGGCGCTGTCGTTGGAGTTCTCCACGTACGGGGCGTCCCGCAGGACCGGCATCCGCGCGGGGCCGAAGACGCCCGGCTGCACCGCGTCCGGGTCGGAGCCGAGCGCGCAGTCCGACCGCGAGCCGTCGAGCACGGCGACCCCCGAGGCCGGGTAGGTGGCCCGGCCGAGCGGGGTGGAGCAGCGCGCGGCGAGTTCGTCGGTGATCCGGGGGAGCACCTGGGACTGGGTGAAGAGGGAGTGCCCCGCCGAGTCCGCCGCGATCGTGTTGACCCAGGGCAGGCCCTGCGTGCGCTCCAGGGCGTCGGCGACGTCCTGCGTGGAGCGGGCCCTGCCGAAGCCGAGCGCGGTGTCGGAGCCCCGCAGGTTGAGCGCGTTGGGGTCGTTCAGCGCGTACGCCGTGGTCGCGGTCCACGGCAGCGGCAGCTGCGCCCCGAGGCCGCCGACGACCGGCCCGTACCGGGTCCACCACTGGGTGCGGGTGACGGGGGCGCCGTCCTTCACGGCCACGGTCACCGCGCGCGGGGTCATCCGCTCCGGCTTCCCGTCCACCAGGTAGGAGGTCGGGTCGCCGGGTGCGAGCGTCAGCTGGTGCAGGTTGAGCGGCACCCCGGTGGCGACGGTGTGGCTCCAGGCGACCTTGTCGTTGAAGCCGATGTTGACGACGGTCGTGCCCAGGAGCGAGGCGCCGGAGACGTTCAGTTCGCCCGGGATGGTCTGCTGCGACTGCCAGAACCGGCGGCCGCCCTGCCAGGGGTAGTGCGGGTTCCCCAGGAGGAGCCCGCGCCCGTTCGCCGTCGTGGCTCCGGAGAACGCGACGGCGTTGGAGCCCATGGTGGCGTTCTCGGGAGCGAACAGCGCACGCGCCGCCTCGGCGGCCCGGTCCGGGTCGGGGACGGTGACGGAGTCGGCAGTGCCGGAGCCGGAGTCGGAGTCGGAATCGGCGGCGATGCCGGATCCGGAACCGGAGTCGGCGGCGGTGCGCCCGGCCGCCGGGGGAGAGGCCGGCGGCCGGGCGGCGGTGATGCCGTCCACGGCCCTGCCCTGTCCGCCGAGCACCGAGACGGCGAAGCCGCGCCGGGCCACGTCGAGCGCGGTCACCGGACGGACCCAGTCGGCGTCCGCGCAGGCCGGATCGGTGACGCGGTTCTTCCGCAGCCAGGCGTTGTAGCCGGCCGCCCAGCCGCGCATCAGCTCCTTCAGGTCCCGGCTCGGCCCGGCCGGCGCCGGGGTGCCGAGCAGGTTTTCGACCGTTCCCGCGTCCTTCACGCCGCGGAAGTACAGGTCGCTGGAGAGGTTCGTGGTGGCGGAGGAGAGCGAGCCGTCGGGGGCGGCGTCCGGGCCGAAGTACCGGGAGCGTTCCCCGTTCACGGTCAGGAAGCCGTCGGCGAGCACGCAGACCTGGTCGGCGGCCTGGGCCCAGCCCGTGCCGAATCCGAGGTTCGCGTAGTCCTTCGCCACGATGTGCGGGATGCCGTACTCGGTGTAGCGGATGACGGCCGACAGGCCCCGGTCGGCGGGGTGACGGTCCCGGCCGCCGGAGTCGGCGGCCGCCGCGCCGGGCAGCGAGGCCGTGACGACGGCGAGGGCCGCGCCGGTGAGCGCCAGGTGTTTCAGACGGGTACGGAGGTGCAAGATGCCTCCCAACGGGCCGATGAGCACTGCGGGTTGGACCATGCACGCAGTTGCCCGCCCCCTTGTCAACATCCCGTTCGGTATCCGAGGTCCGGGCGGACGCGGCGCTCCCGCGCGGTACTTGACCTTCCGTATGCTCCGCGCCGAGGATCACCGCATGGACCGACTCCTCAGCCGTACCGTCGACGGTTGCCTGCGCGCGAGCGCCCGGCGCGTGCCCGACCGGATCGCCGTGCGGTACGCCGACCGGACCTGGACGTACGCGGAGCTGGACGCGGCCGTCTCCACGGCCGCCGCCGTCCTGCGCGAGCCGGAGCACGGGATCGCCCTGCCGGAGTACGCCCGCGTCGCCACGTACGGCCACAACTCGGACGCCTACCTCGTCGCGTTCCTCGCCTGCGCCCGGGCCGGCCTGGTCCACGTGCCGGTCAACCACCACCTGACCGGCGAGGACCTCGCGTACGTCCTGGAGCAGTCGGACAGCTCGCTCGTGCTCGCCGACCCCGCCCTCGCCGACCGGATCCCCGACGGCTTCGCGGTCAAGCCCCTGCGGGACGCGCCCGGTTCACTGCTCGACGTGCTCGCCGAACCGGAGGAGTACCTCACCGACCGCGACGCCCGCGACCTCGCCCAGCTGCTCTACACCTCGGGCACCACCGCGCTCCCCAAGGGCGCGATGATGACCCACCTCGCCCTCGCCCACGAGTACGCGAGCGCGATCGAGGCCCTCGACCTGAGCGAGGACGACCGGCCGGTCCACGCGCTGCCGCTCTACCACTCGGCGCAGATGCACGTCTTCCTGCTGCCCTACCTCGCCGTCGGCGCGGAGAACACGATCGTCGACGGACCCGACCCGGACGTCCTGTTCGACCTGGTCGAGGCGGGCCGCGCCGACAGCCTCTTCGCCCCGCCGACCGTCTGGATCGCCCTCGCCAACCACCCCGACTTCGCCGTCCGCGACCTCTCGGCCCTGCGCAAGGCCTACTACGGGGCCTCGATCATGCCCGTGCCCGTCCTGGAGCGGCTGCGCGCCCGCCTGCCCGGGCTCGCCTTCTACAACTGCTTCGGCCAGTCGGAGATCGGCCCGCTCGCCACGGTCCTCGGCCCCGACGAGCACGAGGGCCGGATGGACTCCTGCGGCCGTCCCGTGCGCCACGTCGAGGCCCGCGTCGTCGGCGAGGACGGGGAGGACGTGCCCGACGGCACCCCCGGGGAGATCGTCTACCGCTCCCCGCAGCTGTGCGAGGGCTACTGGCGCAAGCCCGAGGAGACCAGGGCGGCCTTCCGGGGCGGCTGGTTCCACTCGGGGGACCTCGCGGTCCGCGACGCCGAGGGCTACCTCACGATCGTCGACCGGGTGAAGGACGTCATCAACTCCGGCGGCGTGCTCGTCGCCTCCCGGCAGGTGGAGGACGCGCTCTACACCCACCCTGCCGTCGCCGAGGTGGCCGTCATCGGCCTCCCCGACGAGCGGTGGATCGAGGCGGTCACGGCCGTCGTCGTCCCGCGCGGGGAGGTCACCGAGGCCGAACTCCTCGACCACGCCCGCGAGAAGCTCGCCCACTTCAAGGCGCCGAAGCGCGTCCTCCTCGTGGACGCGCTCCCCCGCAACGCCAGCGGCAAGATCCTCAAGCGGGAGCTGAGGGACCGCTTCGGCGCCTCGTGACACCGTGGGGCGGGTCTCAGCCTTCGCGCTCCTCCATCACACAGAGGATGTTGCCCTCGCTGTCCTTGAACCAGGCGCCCCGCATGGTGTCCGACTCGGCCACGCCGTCGACCGTCTTGATGCCGGGCAGGTCGTAGTCCTCGAACGTGACGCCCTTGGAGCGCAGCGTCGACATCTCCGCGTCGAGGTCGTCGACCTTCCAGCTCGCCAGGGTGTGGTCGGCCTTGCCGCCGTAGGGCGTCTCGTAGAGGCCGATGATCGTGCCACCGCACTCGTACCTGGTGTCCTCCGGGGACTCCTTCGTGAGGGAGAGGCCGAGGGTCTCCGAGTAGAACTGCTTGGCCCGGTTCATGTCACTGACCGGAATGATCGCGGCTATGGGGGAGTCCGACAGCATCGCAACCACCTCCTTCCCCCAGGCTACGCGCCCCGGAGGTCCACGATCCGCTTGATCTTGCCCACCGAGCGCTCCAGCGTCTCCGGGTCGACCACCTCCACGTCCACGGAGACCCCGACCCCGTCCTTCACCGCCGCCGCGACCGCCCGGGCCGCCGCCTCGCGCTCCTCGGGCGTCGCGTCCGGGCGGGCCTCGGCCCGCACGGTCAGGGCGTCGAGCCGGCCCTCCCGGGTCAGCCGCAGCTGGAAGTGCGGAGCCACGCCCGGGGTGCGGAGCACGATCTCCTCGATCTGGGTGGGGAAGAGGTTCACCCCGCGCAGGATGATCATGTCGTCGCTGCGTCCGGTGACCTTCTCCATCCGGCGGAACACCCGCGCGGTCCCCGGCAGGAGACGGGTGAGGTCACGGGTCCGGTAGCGGATCACCGGCATGGCCTCCTTGGTGAGCGAGGTGAAGACCAGCTCGCCCTCCTCCCCGTCGGGCAGCACCTCGCCGGTGAACGGGTCCACGACCTCCGGGTAGAAGTGGTCCTCCCAGATGTGCAGGCCGTCCTTGGTCTCCACGCACTCCTGCGCCACGCCGGGGCCGATCACCTCCGACAGGCCGTAGATGTCGACCGCGTCGATCGCGAAACGCTCCTCGATCTCCCTCCGCATCTCCTCCGTCCACGGCTCCGCGCCGAAGACGCCGACCTTCAGCGAGGTGGAGCGCGGGTCCACGCCCTGCCGCTCGAACTCGTCGAGCAGCGTCAGCATGTAGGAGGGGGTCACCATGATGATCTCGGGCCGGAAGTCCTGGATGAGCTGCACCTGCCGGGCCGTCATGCCGCCGGACGCCGGGATCACCGTGCACCCGAGCCGCTCCGCGCCGTAGTGGGCGCCGAGACCGCCGGTGAACAGGCCGTACCCGTAGGCCACATGGACCTTGTGTCCGGGGCGTGCCCCGGCCGCGCGCAGGGAGCGGGCCACCACGTCGGCCCACATGTCCAGGTCGGCCTGGGTGTAGCCGACGACGGTCGGCCGGCCGGTGGTGCCGCTGGAGGCGTGGATCCGCCGGATCCGGGACTGGTCGACGGCGAACATGCCGAAGGGGTAGTGCTCGCGCAGGTCCGACTTGGCGGTGAACGGGAAGCGGGCCAGGTCCGTGAGCGTGCGGCAGTCGTCCGGGGTCAGACCGGCCGCGTCGAAGGAGCGCCGGTAGAAGTCCACGTTCTCGTACGCGTGCCGCAGGGTCGTGCGCAGCCGCTCCAACTGGAGGGCCGCGAGCTCCTCGCGCCCGAGCCGTTCGCCGCTGTCCAGCAGTTCCGTCATGCGCCGCTCCTCCGCCGTCGTAAAACGGACAACCGATCATTCGGTTGATCCGTTCGGGGTCAGTAAAACCGGAGGCACCCGGGGCTTGGCAAGGGGTGGGAGGACTTTTCCCGCCCGGACGGTCACCCGCCGCCGCCCGGACGGCGGAGCGCTCGCGGCGCTCGCGGGGCGGCCGCCGCCACCCGGCGCTCCCACCCGTTCGCGCCGCACCCGGATGACGTACACCACCGTGCGTTACATCTGGACGCGGAGAGTGACGCACGAGTCCGCGAACGCCCCAGAAAGCGAGTCATCCATGTCGGTCGACACCGAGCCGGCGGCCACCCCGCCCGCCATCGAGCTCCGCCAGGTGCAGCTCAGCCTCAGCACCGCCGCCGCCCGCAACCTCGCCACCACCACCAAGTCCGAACCCCAGATGCAGGGCATCAGCTCCCGCTGGCTGCTCCGCAAGCTCCCCTGGATCCACACCCCCGGCGGCGTCTACCGGGTCAACCGGCGCCTCTCGTACGTGGTCGGCGACGGCCGCGTCACCTTCGTCAAGAGCGGCTCCAGGGTCGAGGTCATCCCCGCCGAGCTGGCCGAACTCCCGCTCCTGCGCGGCTTCGACGACCCTGCCGCGCTCGGCGCCCTCGCCGACCGCTTCGTCCAGCAGGAGTACGAGCCCGGCCAGATCATCGTGAACGCCGGCAGGCCGGCCGACCACGTCCACCTCATCGCGCACGGCAAGATCGAGAAGCTCGGCACCGGACAGTACGGCGACGAGACCCTCCTCGGTCGGCTCGGCGACGGCGACACCTTCGGCGGCCAGGTGCTCGCCGGGGACGGGACGTGGGACTTCACCGCCAAGGCCGTCACCGCCGTCACCCTCCTCGCCCTGCCCCGCACCGCCTACCTGGCCGTGGCCGAGGAGTACGAGAACCTCCGCGACCACGTCCAGGGCGCCGGGACCAACGGCCACCGCCGCCCCGTCAACCGGGCCGGCGAGGCGGCCATCGAGCTCAGCGCCGGTCACGTCGGCGAGGCCGCGCTGCCCGGCGCGTACGCGGACTACGAACTCAGGCCGCGCGAGTACGAACTCAGCGTCGCCCAGACCGTCCTGAAGGTCCACACCCGCGTCGCCGACCTCTACAACCAGCCGATGAACCAGACGGAGCAGCAGCTCCGCCTGACCGTCCAGGAGCTCCGCGAGCGCCAGGAGCACGAGCTCGTCAACAACCCCGAGTTCGGGCTGCTCCACAACACCGACTTCGACCAGCGCATCCAGACCCACTCGGGCCCGCCGACCCCCGACGACCTCGACGACCTGCTCAGCATGCGCCGCGACACCGACTACATCTTCGCCCACCCCCGGGCCATCGCCGCCATCGGCAAGGAGTGCAACAAGCGCGGTCTCGTGCTCGGCACCGTCGACGTCGAGGGGCGCCACATGCCGGCCTGGCGCGGAGTGCCCCTCCTCCCCTGCGGGAAGATCCCGGTCACCGACCGGCAGAGCTCCTCGATCATCGCCGTCCGCACCGGCGAGAACAACGAGGGCGTCATCGGCCTCCACCAGACCGGTCTGCCCGACGAGATCGAGCCCGGCCTCAACTGCCGCTTCATGGGCATCGACGAGAAGGCGATCATCTCCTACCTCGTCTCCACCTACTACTCCGCCGCGATCCTCGTGCCGGACGCGGTCGGCATCCTGGAGAACGTCGAGGTGCGCCCGCGCGCCTGACCGCCGGCCGGGCGGGGCCGGGCGGGGGCCGGGCGGGGGTCGGGCAAAACCCGTTGCCCGGCCCCGGACGCCGGTGCTGGAGTGGCCGCCATGGAACCCCAGCACCTGCGTGACCTCCACGACCTCCAACTGCGCCGCGAGGCCCGCCCCGACGGGCCCGGCTGCCGCGTCGAGCACATCGACGGCGTCGTCCGCCAGACCGGCCCCGCGCACGCGTGGAACGGCGTCCTCTGGTCCGGCTTCGACGCGCCCGCCGCCGACGGCGCCATCACCGCGCAGATCGAGCACTACCGCGCCGCCGGCCTGTCCTTCGAGTGGAAGCTGTACGCGCACGACACCCCCGCCGACCTCGGCGACCGGCTCCGCGCGGCCGGCTTCACCCCCGAGGAACCGGAGACCCTGATGGCGGCCGAGGCCGCGGCCCTGCCCCGGGAGGCCCCGCTCCCCGAAGGCGTCGAACTCCGCGCGGTCACCGACGAGGCCGGGGTCCGCCAGGTCGTCGAGGTCCACGAGCGCGCCTTCGGCACCGACAGCTCCGACCTCGGCCGCCAACTCCTGGACCGGCTCGCGGCCGACCCCGACACGATCACCGCCGTCGTCGCCCTCGCCGCGGGGGAACCCGTGAGCGCCGCCCGTCTGGAGCTGTACCCCGGCACGGACTTCGCGGGCCTCTGGGGCGGCGGCACCGTCGAGGGCTGGCGCGGCCGCGGCCTCTACCGCGCCCTTGTCGCCCACCGCGCCCGCATCGCCGCCGACCGGGGCCACCGCTACGTCCAGGTCGACGCGGCGGACACCAGCCGCCCGATCCTCCGGCGCCTCGGCTTCCTGACGCTGACGACCACAACGCCGTACGTGTACGAGGTCTGAGCCCGGGGCCTGTCTTTCGGATCGGGCCGGGCTCGCGGGGCCTGATCCGAAAGGCAGGCCCTACTCCTGGCCGTGCGCGGCCACCACGGCCCGCAGGAGCCCCGGGAAGCGCTCCTCGAACTCCTCGCGGCGCAGGGCGTTCATGCGGGAAGTCCCCGCGTAGTGCTGGCGGATGAGGCCGGCCTCGCGCAGGACGTGGAAGTGGTGGGTGGCCGTGGACTTGCTGACCGGCAGGTCGATGGCCCCGCAGGCCAGGTCCTCGCGCGCCGCGTACAGCTCGGCGACGATCCGGCGCCTGACGGGGTCGACCAGGGCCTCCATGACCTGCTGCAGACCGATCTCGCGCATGTCGGGGTGGGGCGGGACGCGGTCCCGTCGGCCGGTGCCTGCCGCTGCTCTCATCGTCGTGTCGACCTCCCGGAGCATCGTACGACAGGGGTCGAAGTTTCATGTGCATCGAAGTTTGACAGTAGTCGAACCTTGCGCTTGGCTGGGGCGCGGCGGCGGAGCGGTCCGCGCGCCGCCGTCACCGAGCGGGGAGGGGAAGCCCGATGAGCAAGGCCAGGACGGTGCGGTTCCACGAGTACGGCGGTCCGGAGGTGCTCCGCCTGGAGGACGTCGAGGTGGGCGAACCGGGCCCCGGCGAAGTCCTCCTCCGGGTGGAGGCCATCGGCCTCAACCGCGCCGAGGCCCTCTTCCGCGGCGGCCACTACATCGAGCCGGCCCGGCGTTTCCCCGCCCGGCTCGGCCTGGAGGCGGCGGGTGTCGTCGAGGCCCTCGGCGAGGGAGTGAGCGGGCTCGCGGCCGGACAGGCGGTGAGCGTCGTGCCCTCGTTCTCGATGAACGACCACGGCGTCTACGCCGAGCGCGCGATCGTCCCGGCCGCCTCCCTCGTCCCCCGCCCCGAGGGCCTCGGCCCCGTCGAGGGCGCCGCCGTCTGGATGCCGTACGTCACGGCGTACGGCGGGCTGGTCGAGGTCGGCGGGGCGCGCGCCGGGGACACCGTCGTCCTGACCGGCGCCTCCAGCAGCGTCGGCCTGGCCGCCATCAGGACCGCGCACCGGATCGGCGCCACGCCCCTCGTCACCACCCGCACCCGGGCCAAGAAGGACGCCCTGCTCAAGGCGGGAGCGGCCGAGGTGATCGTCACCGACGAGGAGGACGTCGCCGAGCGCGTACGGGACCTCACGGGCGGGCGCGGCGCCGACCTCGCCTTCGACGGGGTCGCGGGACCCGGCCTCACCGACCTCGTCAGGGCCGTCGCCCCCGGCGGCACCGTGCTGCTCTACGGGGCCGTGAGCGGGCTCCCCACCCCGTACCCCGGCTTCGACCTCGGAATGCCCGCCGTCTCCCTGCGGACCTACACGATGCCGGAGACGACCAGGGACCCGGAACGGCTGCGCCGGGCCCGCGCCTTCGTCGAGTCCGGACTGCGCACCGGCTTCTTCGAACCCGCCGTCGACCGCACCTTCACCCTCGACGAGATCGTCGCGGCGCACCGGGCCATGGAGGCCGGCCACCAGGTGGGCAAGATCGTCGTGACCGTGCCCCACTAGGGAGTGTCGGGCCAGGGGGTGTCAGGCCGCCCAGTGCGCGGGGCGGTCGAAGCCCTCCGGGAGGCGGGTCGCCGCGTTCCCGCGCGCCGAGTTCAGCTGGGGCTGCGTCAGGAACAGCGCGCCGGTCAGATCCGCGCCCGACAGGTCGGCGTCCCGCAGGTCGGCGCCGATCAGGTCCGTGAGCGACAGGTCCGCCCCCGTCAGGTCGGCCGCGATGAGCAGCGCCCCGCGCAGGTCCGTGCCCCGCAGCTTCGCCCCGCGCAGCCGCTTGCCGATCAGGTCCGCCCCGCGCCGGCTCCTCGGCCGGCCGCCGGCCGTGGCGCGGACCAGCTCGCTCGTCCTGAGGAGCAGCGGATTGACCTCGGCGCGCACCGCGGCCACGTCCAGCTTCTCCAGGGCGTCCGGAGCGCCCCCGGCGAGCTCCTCGACCCGGGCCAGCGCGGCCCGCAGCTCGGCGTGGACGGGGCGGGCCGTCCGCAGCGCCAGGGCCTCCGTGAGGTAGCGCAGCAGCTCGTGCAGCTGGCGCACCACCGGGAACACCTCGTACATCTGCCGGGCCGTCTCCGGCGCCTCGCGCCAGGACACGCCGCCGAAGGTCACCTGGGAGACCCGCTGGCCGGCGCCGAAGCAGTCGTACACCGTGCAGCCCTGGAAACCGCTCGGCCGCAGCCTGGTGTGGATCCCGCAGCGGAAGTCCTCCTGGAGGTTCCGGCAGGGCTCGCCCGACGACTTGTTCACGGCGAAGTCGGCCGACCTGGCGAAGGGCAGCGCCACGCAGCACAGGCCGAAGCAGTTCGCGCAGTCGCCGCGCAGTGCGGATTCCCGGGTGTCGGGCACGGTGGAACGGTTCCTTCGCGGTTCGGGGACGGTTCTCCCACCGTATCGCGCCCCCGGCGCCGCACGGTCTTCCCGGTGCTGTGACCTCGCGCTTCGTCGTCGCGCTTCGTCGTCGTGCTCTCGGCGAAACCGATTGCGGTGATCCACCGGGACCGGTGAGGATCGGCGGCATGCCGACGTTCACGACCCATGACGGAACCGAACTCGCCTACCGCGTACAGGGGGAGGGGGAGCCGCTCGTCTGCCTGGCGGGCGGGCCGATGCGCGACGCCGGTTACCTCGGGGACCTCGGCGGACTCGCCGCCCACCGCGCCCTCGTCCTGCTCGACGCCCGCGGCACCGGGGCGAGCGCCGAACCCGCCGACCCCGGCACGTACCGCTGCGACCGGCAGGTCGGCGACGTCGAGGCCCTCCGCGCGCACCTCGGCCTGGACCGGATCGACCTCCTCGGCCACTCGGCCGGCGGGAACCTTGCCGTCCTGTACGCCGCCGCCCACCCCGAGCGGATCCGCTCCCTCGTCCTCGTCACCTCCCTCGGACGCGCCCTCGGCGTCGGGACCACCGACGAGGAATGGGACAAGGCCGCCGAGGTCTTCGCCGACCGGCCCTGGTACCCGGAGGCCAGGGCCGCCCTGGACGCGATCGGCCCGGACACCCCGCTGCGACGCGTCCACGAGATCACCGCCCCCTTCGCCTACGGCCGCTGGGACGCCGCCGCCCAGGAGCACGCGGCGGCCAACGGGCCGGAGACGAACTGGGCGGCCGCGCCCCTCTACCACGGCGAGGGCGCCTACGACCCCGAGGCGACCCACCGCGCGCTCGGCGCGCTCACCGCGCCGGTCCTGATCCTGGCGGGCGAGTACGACGCGAGCCCGACACCCGCGAAGGCGGCCGAGGCGGCGGCCTTCTTCCCGCACGCGGAGCTCGTCGTCCAGCCGGGCGCCGGACACTTCCCCTGGGTCGACGACGCCGGTGCCTTCGCCCGCACGGTCGCCGCCTTCCTCGACCCGGCCGTGCGCACGGTCACCGTGGACGGGGTACGGCTCGCCTACCGGGTCGCGGGAGCCGAGGACGCCCGGCCCGTCGTCCTCGTCCACGGCCGCGGCGAGAACAGCACGACCTGGACGGAGATCACCGAGGACCTGGCCGTCGACCACCGGGTGTACGCGGTCGACCTGCGCGGCCACGGACTCAGCGACCGGCCGGGACGCTACGGCTTCGAGGACTTCCGCGACGAACTCGGCGGCTTCATCGAGGCCCTCGGCCTCGCCGGCGCCGACGTCGTCGCCCACTCGATGGGCGCCGGCGCCGCACACCTCCTCGCCCAGCGCGAAGCCGGGCTCATCGGCCGCCTCGTCCTGGAGGAGGCACCGGCCTTCGTCCCGCTCGACCCGCCGCGCCCGGCGGCCGAGCGCCCCGAGGACCCCCTCGCCTTCGACTGGGACATCGTCCCGACCACCGACGCCCAGCTGAACTCCCCCGACCCGGCCTGGCGCGAGGGGCTCGCCGCGATCACGGCCCCCACCCTCGTCATCGCCGGCGGTCCGACCAGCCACATCCCGCAGGACCAGCTGTCCGGGCTCGCCGACCGCATCCCGGACGCCCGCCTCGTCACGATCGAGACCGGCCACCTCGTCCACAACGCCCGGCCGGTCGAATTCCTCACAGCCATCAGGGGGTTCGGGGTGTAACCCCGACTGCGACCTCAACCGGCGATCGTGGCAGGGCTGTTGCGGATTGCGAACAGCCGGCACGAGGGGCTGTTGTCCTCGGGCCAGGGCGAGGCGATCGACACCCTCGACCAGCAGGGTGCCGTTGAACAAGGCACAGCTGAAGCCGGCGGAGGAGAGGGGACTCATCCCGATCCCGTCGGACGAGTACCTGCCCAAGCCCCCGCCGGGGGAGCGGGGCGGTCACGCCGAACAGAACATCCTCCACTTCCTGAACCGGAGGCGCCAGGCGAACGGCGGGGAGAGCCGGCTCCCGACGCACGGCGCGGCGTCCCGGCCGGTCTGCCCGGACGTCTGCCCGCCGATCATCCGGGCCGCCGCCGACGACGGCAAGGCCGTCGCGTACGACGAACCCAACGGCACCTGTCCGAAGTTCCACCGGCCCGACAACCACCCGAGGAGGAAGGAGGAAGGCCATGGAGTACGAAGCCGTCGGAGCCGAGCCCACCGCCACCGAGGACCTGCCGGGGCTCGGCTCGGCGCCGGGACAGCTCGACTGCCTGCTCGTCAGGGACCACGCCCACTGGATCGTGGCCCGGGACGGGGCGTCCGTGGAGGTGGGCCGGGTGTCGGGCGACACCGGCACGGTCTTCGACACGCGGTACGGCGGCCGGCTCTCCAGCGAGGAGAAGGCGTCCGTCACCCCCGTCCCGGGCGGCGGACTGGCCGTGAGCGGTGCCGACTCCGTCACCCTCCAGGAGGCGGACGGAACCGTCCGCTGGACCTTCGCGCACCGCCCGTGGCCCAGCGGAGCCCGCGGCGCCTGCGCCCCGGACCCCTCGGGGGCCGCCCTGCTCGCGGTCGTGCAGCCCGCCCTGGAGACCGACCGGACCGAAGTGCTCGTGGCCCTGGACCCGGCCACCGGCGCGGTCCTGACCGAGACGCGGCTCCCGACGAGCCGGGGAGCGGCTCACCCGCTACGACGCCCCGGCGCGCCCCCGGACGGTGGTGAAGGCGGACGACGTCCTCCCGGACGGCCTGGTCTTCACGGGACGGCCCGGCTTCCTCGACGAGGCACGGGTCCTCGCGCCGGTGGGCGAGGGCCCGTGGGAGGAGGAATGCCGCCACTTCCTGCTCGACGCCGTGGACCTGCGGCCGCGGGCCGAGGTCGCGTACCCGCCGGGCGTCGAGGTCGCGTCCCGCGTGCTGCCCCTCGGCGACGGCACCTGGCTGACCTTCGACGGCGACACCGTCCGCCGCTGGCGCACCGGCCGACTCCCTCAGGAGGCGTCCGTGTCCGCCTCCACCGCCACCGCGCGGGCCCAGCGGTAGTCGGCCTTGCCGCTGGGGGAGCGCTGGATGCGGTCGGTGAGCACCAGTTGGCGGGGGACCTTGTAGCCCGCCAACTGCTGCCGGCAGTGGGTCTGGAGGGACTCCAGGTCCAGCGGCGGGGCGTCTGGGCGGAGTTGGACGACCGCGGCGACGTGGTTGCCCCAGCGGGCGTCGGGGACACCGGCGACCAGCGCGTCGTACACGTCGGGGTGGGACTTCAGGGCCTGCTCCACCTCCTCCGGGTAGACCTTCTCGCCCCCGGTGTTGATGCACTGCGAGCCGCGGCCCAGGACGGTGACCACCCCGCTCTCGTCGACGGTCGCCATGTCGCCGAGCAGCACCCAGCGCACCCCGTCCCGCTCGAAGAAGGTCTCGGCGGTCTTGGCCGGGTCGTTGTAGTAGCCGAGCGGGACGTGGCCGCGCTGGGCGAGCCGGCCGGTCTCGCCCGGCGCGACGGGGGCGCGGGTCGCCGGGTCCACGACCTGGGTGCGTTCGTTGACGTGCAGCCGGAAGCCCTTGGCCGGGCCGGAGTCCTCGGTGGCGCGCCCGTTGGAGCCGGACTCGGTGGAGCCGAAGTTGTTGAGCAGCAGGACGTTCGGCATGAGCTCCTGGAGCTCGGCCCGTACCGTCTCGGACATGATCGCCCCGGAGGAGGAGAGGCTGAAGAGGGCGGACAGGTCCGTGCCCTTGAGCGGTCCGCGCAGCGCGTCCACGAGCGGGCGCAGCATCGCGTCCCCGACCAGGGAGATGCTGGACACCTTCTCCTTCTCCAGGGTGCGCAGCACCTCCTCGGGCACGTACTTGCGGTGCAGGACGACCCGCTGCCCGTAGTTGAGGGCGATGAACGCGGTCAGGGTGGAGGTGCCGTGCATGAGGGGCGGCGCGGGGAAGAAGGTGATGCCGGCGCCGCCGGCCGCGACCCGCTCCGCCAGCTCCTCGGGACGCTTCACGGGCTCGCCCGAGGGGTCGCCCCCGAAGAGGCCTGCGAAGAACAGGTCCTCCTGCCGCCACAGGACGCCCTTGGGCATGCCGGTGGTGCCGCCGGTGTAGATGATGAACAGGTCGTCGGGCGAGCGGGGGGCGAAGCCGCGCTCCGGTGAACCGGACTCCTCCGCCTCGGCGAACGGCACGCAGTCGAGCGCAGGGGCGTCCTCGGGAGGGGTCCCCACCCGCACCAGGTGCCGCAGCTTCTCCGTCTGCGGCAGCGCCGCCGCGACCCGGCCGGTGAACTCGGCGTCGAAGACGAGTGCCGCCAGGTCGGCGTCCCGGTAGAGGTAGACGAGCTCCTCCTCCACGTACCGGTAGTTCACGTTGACCGGCACGATCCGCGCCTTCAGGCAGGCGAGGACGGTCTGCAGGTACTCGACGCCGTTGTACAGGTGGAGGCCGAGGTGTTCGCCGGGCCGGATGCCCGCGTCGGTCAGGTGGTGCGCGATCCGGTTGGCGGCGGCGTCGAGCTCGGCGTAGGTGAGCCGCCGCTCCTCGCCCGTGCCGGGATGGTCGACGTACACCAGCGCCTCGCGGTCGGGGACCACGTCGACGACCGATTCGAACAGGTCGGCAAGGTTGTACTCCACCGTTCCTCCTGACCCCGGTTCGCCGGTTCACATGGACGTGGCGGTCATTAGAGCGTCGACCGGTCACCGGGGGAAGGGGATGCGCAGAAGAATCTGACTGAGTGTCAGAAAACTATTGAACTGGGCCCCCGGCTCCTGCAACCTGTTCCAGAACTGGAGACGGGAGACCCCCATGGGCGGCACCGAACACCTCAGCGTCCGGCGCGAAGGCGCCACGCTCGTCCTCACCTTGAACCGGCCCGAGGCCAAGAACGCCCTCTCGCTGCCGATGCTCGTCGGCCTGTACGACGGCTGGCTGGAGGCCGACGCCGACGACACCGTCCGCTCCGTCGTCCTCACCGGCGCGGGCGGCTCCTTCTGCGCCGGCATGGACCTCAAGGCCCTGGCCGGGAAGGGCATGGAGGGCGAGCAGTACCGGGACCGGCTGAAGGCCGACCCCGACCTGCACTGGAAGGCGATGCTCCGCCACCACCGCCCCCGCAAGCCCGTCATCGCGGCCGTCGAGGGCCACTGCGTCGCCGGCGGCACGGAGATCCTCCAGGGCACCGACATCAGGGTCGCCGCGGCCTCCGCCACCTTCGGCCTCTTCGAGGTCCGGCGGGGCCTCTTCCCCATCGGCGGCTCCACCGTCCGCCTGCCCCGCCAGATCGCCCGCACCCACGCCCTCGAAATGCTCCTCACCGGCCGCCCGTACAGCGCCGACGAGGCCGCCGCCATCGGCCTCGTCGGCCGGGTGGTCCCCGACGGCACCGCCCTGGACGCGGCCCTCGACATCGCCGAGCGCATCAACGCCTGCGGGCCGCTCGCCGTCGAGGCGGTCAAGGCCTCCGTGTACGAGACGGCCGAACTGCCCGAGACGGAGGGGCTCGCCGCCGAACTGAAGAGGGGGTGGCCGATCTTCGACACGGCGGACGCGAAGGAGGGGGCGAGGGCGTTCGCGGAGAAACGGGCGCCGGTGTACCGGCGGGAGTGAGTCCTTCCCCACCCCGCCCCTTCCCGAAACCGGGGGCTCCGCCCCCGACCCCGTACGGCCTTCGGCCGTGCCCTCAAACGCCGGGCGGGCTGAATTTCAGCCCCGCCGACGTTTGAGGCGCGGGGTCGGGGGCGGAGCCCCGGTTCGGGAGGGGGCGGGGCGGGGGAGAAGCCCCGCGCAGCGGCCCACCCGCGCCCCACGCCCACCACCCCCACTCAAGGAGCCCGCCCATGACCGTCACCGACCCGCCGGAGGCCCTCCGCGCCCCCCTCGTCGTCGAGTTCCCCTTCACCCGTTCCCTCGGCCCCGTCCAGTCCGCCTTCCTCACCGGGCTGCGCGAGCGCACCGTCCTCGGCGTGCGCACCGAGGCGGGGGAGGTGCTCGTCCCGCCCGTCGAGTACGACCCCGCGACCGCCGCCGAACTCCGCGAGCTCGTCGAGGTCGCCCCCACCGGCACCGTCACCACCTGGGCCTGGAACCCCGAGCCTCGCCGCGGGCAGCCCCTGGCGACCCCCTTCGCCTGGGTCCTCGTGCGTCTCGACGGCGCCCACACCGCCCTCCTCCATGCCCTCGACGCCCCCGGCCCCGAAGCCGTCCGCGCCGGCCTGCGGGTGCGGATCCGCTGGGCCGCCGAACGCTCCGGCGCGATCACGGACATCGCCTGCTTCGAACCGTACGAGGGCGACGAGGGCGGTGAGAGCACGCGGGAGCGCGAACCCGCCCCGCACGACGGCCGGTTCGAGGACCCCGTGACCGGCATCGTCGCCCCCGCCCGCCTCGACTACACGTACAGCCCCGGCCGCGCCCAGACCCGATACCTCCACGGGCTCGCCGAGCGCCGCACGGTCGGCGAGCGCTGCCCCTCCTGCGCCAAGGTGTACGTGCCTCCCCGCGGCGCCTGCCCCACCTGCGGCGTCGCCACCACCGACCAGGTCGAGGTCGGCCCCCGCGGCACCGTCACCACCTTCTGCATCGTCAACATCAAGGCGAAGAACCTGGACATCGAAGTCCCCTACGTCTACGCCCACATCGCCCTCGACGGCGCCGGGCTCGCCCTCCACGGCCGCATCGCCGGCATCCCGTACGACGAGGTCCGCATGGGCCTGCGGGTCGAGCCCGTGTGGAGCGAGGACGGCCGCTACCCGGACCACTACCGGCCCACCGGCGAACCCGACGCCGATTACGACACGTACAAGGAGCTGCTATGAGCCGGGACGTGGCGATCGTCGCCTTCGCCCAGAGCGACCACCGACGGCACACCGACGACCTCTCCGAGGTCGAGATGGTGATGCCCGTGCTGCACGAGGTGCAGCGGCTGACCGGTCTGAAGGCCGCCGACATCGGTTTCACCTGCTCCGGCTCCTCCGACTACCTCGCCGGACGCGCCTTCTCCTTCACCATGGCCCTCGACGGCGTCGGCGCCTGGCCGCCGATCTCCGAGTCCCACGTCGAGACGGACGGCGCCTGGGCGCTCTACGAGGCCTGGGTGAAGCTCCTCACCGGCGAGGCCGACACGGCCCTCGTCTACTCCTACGGCAAGGCCTCGCCCGGCTCCGTCCGCGACGTCCTCACCCGCCAGCTCGACCCGTACTACCTCGCCCCGCTCTGGCCCGACTCCGTCGCCCTCGCCGCCCTCCAGGCCCAGGCCCTCGTCGACGCCGGGGACACCGACGAACCCGCCCTCGCCGCGATCGCCGCCCGCAGCCGCGAGGACGCGAGGGCCAACCCCCACGCCCAGCTGCCCGGCGCCCGCCCCCAGGGCACATACGCCGTCCGGCCCCTCCGCACGGGCGACTGCCCGCCCATCGGCGACGGCGCCGCCGCCGTGATCCTCGCCGTCGGCGACCGGGCCCGCGAACTGTGCGAGCGCCCCGCCTGGATCCGGGGCATGGACCACCGGATCGAGGCCCACTCCCTCGGCGTCCGCGACCTCACCGACTCGCCCTCCACCCGCCTCGCCGCCGAACGCGCCGGAGCCTTCGAAAGGCCCGTCGACACCGCCGAACTCCACGCCCCCTTCACCTCCCAGGAGGTCGTCCTCAGGAAGGCCCTCGGTCTCGACGACACCGTGCGGGTCAACCCCTCCGGCGGCGCCCTCGCCGCCAACCCCGTCATGGCCGCCGGGCTGATCCGGCTCGGCGAGGCCGCCGCCCGCATCCACCGCGGCGAGTCCGACCGCGCCCTCGCCCACGCGACCTCCGGCCCCTGCCTCCAGCAGAACCTGGTCGCCGTCCTGGAAGGAGACCCCCGTGGCTAAGGAGCCCGTGGCCGTCGTCGGCATCGGCCAGACCAAGCACGTCGCCGCCCGCAGGGACGTCTCGATCGCCGGACTCGTCCGCGAGGCCGCCCTGCGCGCCCTGGAGGACGCCGAGCTGACCTGGGCGGACATCGACGCCGTCGTCATCGGCAAGGCCCCCGACTTCTTCGAGGGCGTCATGATGCCGGAGCTGTACCTCGCCGACGCCCTCGGTGCGGTCGGCAAGCCCATGCTCCGGGTCCACACGGCCGGCTCGGTCGGCGGCTCCACCGCCCTCGTCGCCGCCAACCTGGTCTCCGCGCGCGTGCACCGGACCGTCCTCACCCTCGCCTTCGAGAAGCAGTCCGAGTCCAACGCCATGTGGGGCCTCTCCCTGCCCGTCCCCTTCCAGCAGCCCCTGCTCGCGGGCGCCGGAGGCTTCTTCGCCCCGCACGTGCGCGCGTACATGCGCCGCACCGGCGCCCCCGACACGATCGGCTCCCTCGTCGCGTACAAGGACCGGCGCAACGCGCTCAAGAACCCGTACGCCCACCTCCACGAGCACGACCTCACCCTGGAGAAGGTCCAGGCCTCCCCGATGCTCTGGGACCCCATCCGCTACTCCGAGACCTGCCCCTCCTCGGACGGCGCCTGCGCCATGATCCTCACGGACCGCGCCGGAGCCGACCGCGCGCCACGGCCGCCCGCCTGGGTGCACGGCGGGGCGATGCGCAGCGAACCCACCCTCTTCGCCGGCAAGGACTTCGTCTCCCCGCGGGCCGGCCGGGACTGCGCCGCCGACGTCTACCGGCAGGCCGGCGTCACCGACCCCCGGCGGCAGATCGACGCCGTCGAGATGTACGTGCCGTTCTCCTGGTACGAACCCATGTGGCTGGAGAACCTGGGCTTCGCCGAGGAGGGCGAGGGCTGGAAGCTCACCGAGGCCGGGGTGACCGAGCTCGACGGCGACCTGCCCGTGAACCCCTCGGGCGGGGTCCTCTCCACCAACCCCATCGGAGCCTCCGGGATGATCCGCTTCGCCGAGGCCGCGCTCCAGGTACGGGGGGACGCCGGCGAGCACCAGGTCGAGGGCGCCCGCCGGGCCCTCGGCCACGCCTACGGAGGCGGCGCCCAGTTCTTCTCCATGTGGCTCGTGGGGGACACCCCGCCCACCGGCTGAGCTCCCGCGAGGGGCCTACCCTGGCCCGCATGAACGCGGAACGCGACCTCACCCGGCTCCTCGCCGGGATGCGCCCGGAACTCGACCCCGGCCGCTACGTCTTCACCACGGTGGACGGCCCCGCCCCGGCCGGGGTCGCCCCCGTCGTCACCGTCACCGAACCCGAGGGCCTCACCCTCGTCGTACGGCAGGAGGAGGCGGACGCCGCCGGCCTCCCGTACGACTACGTGGCCGGCCGGATCACGCTCCGGGTGCACTCCGCGCTCGACGCCGTCGGGCTCACGGCGGCCGTCGCGGGCGAGCTCGCCGCCGCGGGTCTGAGCTGCAACGTGGTGGCCGGTTTCCACCACGACCACCTCTTCGTCGAACACGACCGTGCGGGTCAGGCGTTGGACCTCCTGAACGGGCTCTCGCGACGGTCGGCCGACTCGGCCGAATGAGGGGCACGGGCGGGGCCGCCCCGAGCCCGGAAGCCGCTCGTCCGGGCGTCCCCGTCCCGGTCGGCCGCCCGTGTGGCGGACCCTCCGTGGCCGGGCGGGCGCCCCGCGTGACCGTGACCGTGGAGGTCTCCGGGCCGCCACGCGGCTGAGGCGCCCGTGAGGCTCCCGGAGGTGCCGCCGACCGACCCGGCCGACCCGGCCGGCCCGCGCCATCTACGACAACTGCAACAGCCTGCACACCAACGCCTACGACGAGGCCGTCACCAC
>NZ_JBEXSZ010000074.1:0-39074 GCF_040613865.1 Streptomyces sp. NPDC006197
GTGGAGCGCATGATGCGCGACGCCAAGATCACCCAGATCTACGAGGGCACCAACCAGGTCCAGCGCATCGTCATGGCCCGCAACCTCCCGTAACCGGGGCCGCAGAGTTGGAAGGGCGCCCTCCGGGGCGCCCTTCCGTGCGTGGGGCGGCCGCCGGACACCCGCAGCTGCGCACAGGTTGAGCGATCACATTCAGTCACTACTGATCGGTTTCGGTCAATCCTGGCTGACTTTCAGTCGGGTGATCATGCGCTCGATGACGTGAGCATGCCGGAGTCGTAGCCTCGACCTGCTCATCACGGCCCCGTCCGGGGGGAACGGCCTGGCTCGCCCCATGGCCGACGCGCTGTGATTCTTCATCAGGAGGACAAGTGAACAGGCGTTTCGCCGGCATTCTGACCGCGCTTGCCATCGGGACCGTCAGCCCGCTCGCCATGGCGTCGGCTGCGGAGGCGTCACCGTCGTGCCCCGAGGGCGTGGTGTGTCTGCACTACAACAGCGGATGGCAGGGTGCGTTCTTCCAGACCTGGTACTCCATCTCCGACTTCGCGGGCTACAAGTTCAGGAACTGCAGCATCAACGGTTCGGGGTGCGCCGGCTACGAGCTGGACGTGAAGAACAACGCCGCTTCCGCCACGAACACGCGCGACGGCGGCGCCACCATCTACTTCAACTCGAACTACAAGGGCGCCTACGACGTCCTCTGGGCGCACTCGGCCGATGGGCAGCTCTCCAACACCTACAACGAGAACGCCTCGATAAAGGTCTACTAGTCGTACGGATCTCCCCGCGTGCCGTCGCCTTGTCGTTCCGAGGCGGCGGCACGCTTTTCTTGCACGTGGACGGTGGGTGTATGAACAAGAAGATCCTTGTCCTCGCGGCTGCGGCGATGTCCGGCGTGGCCGCCGTGGTCGTCTGGGCCGGGGGCGCTGTCGGCACCGACGACTCCGGAGGGGCCGAAGGATCCCGAGCCGCCGGGGAGAGGGCGAAGGAGAGGCAGTCCGAAGAGGACAGGTTCCGGAGCCGGTCCATGCCGATTCAGCAGTACCTTCCGACGCGGAGCGACGAGCTGCTGTTCAGAGCGGCCAAGAAGACGCTGATCGAGCAGTGCATGATCAGGCGGGGCGTGAAGGGGTTCGAGCTTCCCGAGCCCCAGGCCGACATGCAGAGCCCCCTTGAGCGCCGGTACGGGCTCAGCATTTCCGCGGAGGCCAGGGAATACGGCTACGACCTGCCCCCGTCGAAGGACCCGGGGCGCCTTCAGCCCAAGCTGTCCCTGTCGAAGCAGCAGAACCTGTTGTTCTTCGGGGCGCCGACCGGAGGCGACGGTGGGTGCGTCGGAGAAGCGGGTCGGAAGATCGGCATCCCGAAGACTCCGGTCGCATCGAAGATCCAGATCGAATCCTGGCAGAGATCCATGAAGGACCCGAGGGTCGAATCGGCTTTTCGGCGCTGGTCCGCATGCATGGAGAAGAGCGGTTTCACCTTCGCCAATCCCATGGACACGCCCGGACGCGCCAAGACGTCCGCCGCCGAGAGGAAGACGCTGGCCGGCGCGGAGGTCGCGTGCAACTACTCCTCGGGAGTCCTGTTCACGTGGCTGACGGCGGACAGCGAACTGCAGGAGAAGTCGATATCCGAGCACGGGACGGCCCTGCAGGCCGAGCGGCGGGAGGTGCAGGCGGCAGTGGCTCGCGCAAAGCGAGCCACGACGCCTCGGTGACCGCCCGCCACACGGACGGAAGGAGGGGCTCCCCGCCGCGGGGAGCCCCTCCTTCCGTCCGGTCGCCACCGGTGAGCGGTCAGCGGTTCGAGGTCACCGTCACCGGCTCGTCGTTCTTGATCTGCTCGACGAGCTGCTTCACCTTCGGCATGTCCCACTTCAGGGAGCCCTGCGGCGCGGTGCCGTTGATCGGCATGTTCATGGACTTGCCGTCGCCGCCGCTGATGCCCTTCATCGCGAAGAACATCTTCCCGAGGTCGTACAGCGACATGTCCTTGTCCACGATCAGCGTGTCCAGACCGGCGCCGAGCGTCGGGTACAGCGCGAACGGGTTGAGGATCGTGCCCGGCGTCGCCGCCTGGTTCGCGAGGGCGGAGAGGAACTTCTGCTGGTTCTTCGTCCGCTGGAGGTCCGACTCGGCGAAGGCGTACCGGGTACGGACGAAGGCCAGGGCCTGCTCGCCGTTGAGGGTCTGCGTGCCCGCCTGGAAGTCGGCGCCGGACTTCTTGTCCTTGAAGCCCTTCTCGATGTTCAGCTCGACGCCGCCGAGCGCGTCCACGATGTTCGCGAAGCCGGCGAAGCCGATCTCCGCGTAGTGGTCGATGTGCAGGCCGGTGTTGAACTCGACGGTGCGCACGAGCAGCTCGGGGCCGTCCATCGCGTAGGCCGCGTTCAGCTTGGAGCCGCCGCGGGCCGGGTACGACTTGCCGGACTCGGAGCCGACGAAGTTCGGGATCGTCACCCAGGAGTCACGGGGCAGCGAGACCATCGTGTTCCCGCTGGAGCAGGCCGCGAGGATCATCATCGAGTCGGTCCGCTTGCCCTCGGCGGAGCCGGTGTGGAGCTTCTTCTTCTCCTCGGCGGACATGCCCTCGCGGCTGTCGGAGCCGACGATCAGGTACGTGGTGCAGTCGCCCTCCTCCGGCCGCTCGATGACCTTGGAGAGATCGACCTCGTTGCGCATCTGCGAGGAGGCCCAGGCGTAGGTGCCGATGCCCCAGGCGGCGACCGCCACGACCAGCACGATCGAGCCGACCTTGATCCGCTTGCGCCAGTCCGGCGCGGGCCGGCCGGGCCCCTGCGGGGAGTACTGCGGGGGCACGGTGCCGCGGCCGCCGTCCTGGGCGCCGCTCTGCGGGCCGCCGTACACCTGGCCGCTGCTGTAACCGGAGTCGTACCCCTGGTTCTGCGCCTGCGTGAAGTTCGGGTTGTAACCCTGGCCCTGGCCGCCGCGGGGCGGCTGCTGCGGAACCTGCGGGCGCTGCACATGGCTCATCCGGCGGGGTCCCTCGGGCTGGGAGTTCGCGCTGCCGCGGCCGTATCCGCCGTCATCGGGCCAGTCATTCATGTGGACCAGTGTGCCGGGCAGGGCTTTCCGGACGACAGCCCGGGTGGAGGATCGGACCGGTGCTGTTGCCAAGCTGATGCAAAGCGGACCCGACGGGGACGGGGACCGGACCCGGCATAAGGTGGAGGACATGACAGACCAGGGCGATACCCCGGACGGAATCCCGGGCAAGCCGACTTCCGCGTCCCGCACCACCCTCAGCCACATCATGACCAGCCACGACACCAACCTCCTGGGCACGGTGCACGGCGGCGTGATCATGAAGCTGGTGGACGACGCGGCGGGCGCCGTCGCGGGCCGGCACTCGGGCGGTCCGGCGGTCACGGCCTCGATGGACGAGATGGCCTTCCTGGAGCCTGTACGGGTCGGGGACCTGCTGCACGTGAAGGCCCAGGTCAACTGGACCGGCCGGTCCTCCATGGAGGTCGGCGTGCGGGTCATGGCCGAGCGCTGGAACGAGTCCACGCCCGCCACCCAGGTCGGCTCCGCCTACCTCGTCTTCGCGGCCGTCGACGCGGAGGGCAGGCCCCGCCCGGTCCCCCAGGTCATCCCGGAGACCGAGCAGGACAAGCGCCGCAACCAGGAGGCGCAGATCCGCCGCACCCACCGGCTGGCCCGCCGGCAGGCCATCAAGGAACTCCGGGAACGCCGAGCGGCAGAGGGCTACGAGGACTGACACCCGCGCCCCGCCGGGGCGGTGCCCACGCGGGCGCGGGAGCGACCGTCACGGACACACCACCTCGTCCCCGGTGACCGCCTCGAACGGGGCCCCCGAAGCCTCCGCCCGCACTGCCGTGACCCCCTTGTAGTCGCCCCCCACGGTGACCCGCAGGGTCCCGCCCCGCCCCGGAACCGCCCGCAGCTCCGCCCCGGGCAGGGCGGCCGCCAGCGACTTCGCCGACCGGTCCCACCGGGGGTCGTACTCGACGACCGTCCGCCCCCGCTCGCGCCCCGCCGCGGTCATCGGCGTGCGCGTCGTGTCGAAGCCGGTCGCGCGCAGCGCGTCGTCGACCTTCCGCCCGAGACCGTCGGTCCGGGTCCCGTTGTAGACCTGCACGCGGACCGTCCGCGGCGGCACGTCCACGACGACCGTCCTGGGGGCCTTGGCCGGGGCCGAGGCCGCCGCCTTCTGCGGGGAGAGCGGCTGATCCTCCCGCACGGCCTGGAACAGCTTCTGCGCCTTCGCCGCGTCCCACTTCACGGTCGAGCCGATGTCCTTCACGGGGAAGCTCATGTCCCCGATCGGCACGGACACGAACTCGGACGAGGCGGGGGTGAAGCCGCGCATCGCCTTGGCGAGGGCGAGGAGCTGATCCGTACCGAAGTCCTCGTCGGCCCGTACGGAGCTCAGCATCGTCGTCGCGACCTCACGGAACCGCACCGGGTTGAGCAGCACCCCGCCGCTCGTCACCTGCTCGATCAGCGCCGCCAGGAACCGCTGCTGCCGCTGCATCCGGCCGATGTCGGCGGCCCCGTCGATGTGCCGGGAGCGCACGTACTGCAGGGCCTGCCCGCCGTCCAGCTCATGGGTGCCGGGGGAGAGGTGGAGCCCCGTGTACGAGTCCTCCAGGGCGCGCGTCGTGCAGATCTGCACCCCGCCGACGGCGTCGACGGTCCGCATGAAGCTGGTGAAGTCGACCTCCAGGTAGTGGTCGATCTTCACGCCGGTCATCGACTCGACGGTCCGCACGGTCAGCCCGGGCCCGCCCTCGGCGTAGGCCGCGTTCAGCTTCACCGGATGGGCCCGGTGCTTCCTGCCGCTGTTCAGGTCGGTGTGCTCGGGCATCTCCGCGTACGAGTCGCGGGGGAGGCTGACGACGCTGGCCCGCTCCCGGTCCTCGGAGATGTGGACGAGCATGATGGTGTCGGTGCAGTGGCAGGGCTCACCGCCGAGCCGGTACTTCGCCCTCTCCTCGGGGGTGATCCGGTCGCGGCCGTCCGTGCCGACGAGCAGCACGTTCATCCCGTGCCCGGCCTGCGGCCGGTTCTTCATGTCCTTGAAGGGGTCGACCCGGGTGATCCCGGTGTCGAGGCCGGTCACCAGGGCGTGCCCGATCCCGCCCGCCGCGAGGACCGCCACGGAGAGCGCCGTCGCCATCCGCATCCCCCACCGGGGCCGCCTCCGCCGGCGGACCGGTACGCGACGGGCGGCGGGCCGGGGACGGGGTGTGCGGGGCGGTGTGGGCACGGACGGGCACCTCCGCGGGTGGGACAGGGGACCGTGAGCACGGTAGGCCCATACGATCAGCGCAAGGGCACGCCACCCGCTCGGCGCGCACCGGTGTCCCCCGTTCGCGGTAACGTGGCGGGCGATACTGCCGTCTTCCGGGGGGACGACCCCCGTACCCCCGAGGAACCATGCTGCCCCCCGTCTCCGTGATCATGCCGGTCCTCAACGAGGAGCGGCACCTGCGCAACTCGGTCCGCCACATCCTGGAGCAGGAGTACGACGGCGAGATGGAGGTGGTGATCGCCCTCGGCCCGTCCACGGACCGCACGGACGAGATCGCCGCCGAGCTCGTACGCGAAGACCCCCGGGTCCACACCGTGCCGAACCCCACCGGCCGTACCCCCGCCGCGCTCAACGCGGCGATCCGGGCCTCCCGTCACCCGATCGTGGTGCGCGTCGACGGCCACGGCATGCTCTCCCCGAACTACATCGCCACCGCGGTCCGGCTCCTGGAGGAGACCGGCGCGCAGAACGTCGGCGGCATCATGCACGCCGAGGGCGAGAACGCCTGGGAGGACGCGGTCGCCGCCGCCATGACCTCGAAGATCGGCGTGGGCAACGCCGCCTTCCACACGGGCGGCGAGGCGGGTCCCGCGGAGACGGTCTACCTGGGCGTCTTCCGGCGCGAGGCGCTGGAGCAGCAGGGCGGGTACAACGTGGAGTTCATCCGCGCCCAGGACTGGGAGCTGAACTTCCGCATCCGCGAGGCCGGCGGCCTGATCTGGTTCTCGCCGGAGCTCCGCGTGCAGTACCGCCCGCGGCCCTCGGTGAAGGCGCTCGCGAAGCAGTACAAGGACTACGGCCGCTGGCGCCACGTGGTGGCCCGCTACCACCAGGGCTCCATCAACCTGCGCTACCTGGCCCCGCCGACCGCCGTCTGCGCGATCGCCGCCGGTCTCGTCGTGGGCGCCGTCCTCACCCCGCTCGGCTTCGTGATCCCGGCCGGCTACCTCGCGGCGATCACCGTCGGCTCGCTCCCGGCGGGCAAGGGCCTGCCCCTGAAGGCCCGCCTCCAGATCCCGGTGGCCCTCGCGACCATGCACATGTCCTGGGGCTACGGCTTCCTCACCAGCCCCCGCTCCCTCGCGAAGAAGGTCATCGCGAGCCGCCGCCCGGCGGTGAGGGCGGGCGAGACCGAGTCGGTCTGACGCCCCGTTCAAAGACCGAGGACGACCGGTGCTGTCGCACCGGTCGTCCTCGTGGTGGACGGACTCAGCCGCAGTGCATCCAGCCGGTCTCGTTCTGGTACAGCTCGTGGCCGTTCGTGCCCCATCCGGTCGCCTCGGTCTTGATGCACCTGCCCTTGGCGTAGATCTTCACCGGACCCGCGTAGTACTTGAAGTACCCGGGGTCGCCGTTCATCTCGGTGGAGGTCATGATGGAGAGCGCCATGCGGGTGGAAACGCCGTACGTGGAGCCCTGCTTCACGTTCACCACGCAGTTGTACGTGCCGTCCCAGTAGATGTACGTCGTGGCGACCTGCCCGCCGCCCTCGAAGGAGTAGGCGTAGTGCGGCAGGGTGTCGACCAGGGTGCCGTCACAACCGTATCCACCTGCGGCGGCCGGGCCGGCCGTGGCGATGGGCGCCGCGACACCGAGGCCGAGCAGGACGGCCGAGGTGGCGAGCCAGCGAGTGATCTTGTGCTGCTTCATCGTGTGCCTTCCGAGGTGGTGGCCGACCCGGGCCGTCAGTACGAGGCGGTGCGCGTGTTGGACTCGCCGGTCGCCGCGTCGACGTACGCCTGCGCGAACGACGTCAGGGGGTCCTTGTCGTAGACCTGGGGCGTGTAGCACTGGGTCTGCCCGGGGGAGATCTTGCAGCTGTAGGTGCGGCCGTCGTTGTTGCGGATGATGTAGCCCCGGGTGCAGGCGTAACCCGCGCTCGCGTTGTCGCAGTCGCTCTCGGGGTAGTTCAGCGTCATGCGCGCCCAGGCGGTGTGACAGTTGAGGCTGTACCGGAGCTCGATGGTGCCGAACGAGGCGCCGGCGGCGTTCCTGGCGGTGGCGGAGGCGACCGTCCTGCCGTCGGCGGAGCACCCGGTGGACGACGGGTTCGTGCCGTCGTAGGTGTACGCCTGCGCGCCGCCGGTGCCCGCGATCAACGCGAGACCGAGCGAGCCGGCAACGATGCCGAGGCGGGCGAAGTTACGCATGCGAGTACGCATGATGGCTCCCGGGGGTGTGAGAACGATGTGGTCGCGTGCGAATCAGAGATCATCATTTGGCTGAGTGCATGTCAACACCCTTTGAGGAAAGGGCTGTTGGCTCAGCAGACCGAGGAGGTCGAACCACCCGTCGTGTTGAGGTAGCCCGTGGCGTGCGTGCAGTAGGCCGCGGTGTTGGCCGCCGTACCCCAGAGCTCGGACCGCGTCGTGTTGGACAGGGACGCCTCGCCGTAGTCCGTGCCGGAGTCGGACTCGTTGACGACGTGGACGTAGAGGTCCCAGTTGGTGTGCGTGTTCCGGTACTGCTGCCACACGTAGATGTACGCGTAGTTGTACCCGCAGCCGTAGTACTGCTTGACCGAGGCGGCGTCCACTCCGCCGACCTGGATCACCCGGGTGCTGCCGATCTGGGACACGCTGCTGCATCCGGAGGGCGTGCTCGCGGCGGCGGAGGGGGCGTTGACGAGGGAGAGGCCCGCTATCGCGGCGAGTGCGCCGAGGGTGGACGCTGCCTTCTTGCCGAAGTTCATGGCTCATTGCTCCAAGGGGAAGGGCTGTAAGGCCTGTTGAAGCTATCCACGGTGATCATTTTCGACAATCGATCGGGACTGGTGAGCCGCGTCACATTTCGCCGTTGAACTCTGCTGCAAGCGGGGCGAGTTGGCGGAAACGTCCGACGGCCGGACCCCCTCGCGGGGATCCGGCCGTCGCAGGTGCGGGAACCGGGGTCAGCTCTTCCCGTCCCAGTAGTACGCGGAGTAGACCGGCATGCACTCCTTCTGATCGCCCTGCACCACGTCGGAGCCTTCCGGAAGGTCGCCCGCCTTCGGCTTCTCGTGCTTGTAGACGGAGCCCTCGCGCCAGTCGGCACCGATGGTCAGGGTGATCCCCTCGACCTTGGCGTCGGCGCGGACCGCGGAGTCGGGCAGCCCGAGCGCCTTGGCCACGGACAGGGCGTTCGCCTTGCCCTGGTCGGCGTCGGCCTTGGGATAGGCGACCACCGTGTCCTCGCGGTTCCCACCCTCCTGGGAGAACTTGGCCTCGGTGAAGCCCTTGCCCTGGAGGAGCTCGGCGATCGTGCGGGCGCGGCCCTCGGCGGCCGGCTCGGTGTCGCTGCCCGTGCCGTTGACGACCGCCACGGCGAGCGAGCCGGGCGCCCCGGCGGTGGCCTTGGGCTTGGTCGAGGCGGTCGGCTTCGGCTTCGCGTCGGCCGGGTCGCCGTTCTTGTCGAAGGCGATGTCGTCGCGGAGCATCGCGAACATCTTGTCCGCCGACTTCTTGATCAGGACGTTCTTGTTGTGGTCCTGAGACCACTCCGCCGTCGGGATGTTCGCCGTGGTGAGGCGGTTCAGCTTCACGTTCTTGAGCTGCATCGCCAGGTCGAACAGCTTCTTGACCGACTTGAGCTCGTCAGAGACCTGGAGCGACTCCGTGGCGGTCTCGGCGAGGCCCATGAGACGGCCGGTGTCGGTCCAGGCGTTCTGGCTCTGGAGCTTCTCCATCATGCCGTTCAGGTACATGTGCTGGGCCTTGGCACGCCCCTGGTCGTTGTAGAAGGGGTGCCGGGTGCGCAGCCACTGGAGGGCCTGCTTGCCCTGGATCTCGGTCGTGCCCGCGCGCAGCTTCAGTCCGGAGCCACCCTTCACGCGCGCGGTCGGGTGGTCGTACACGCCGGTCTTGACGCAGACCGGGACACCGCCGACTTCGTCGGCGATCGCCACGACTCCTGCGAAGTCGACCATCATCCAGTGGTCGATGTAGACCTTGGTGAGCTCCTCCCAGGTGGTGAGGGTGCAGCCGGGACCGCCGCGCATCAGCGTCTCGTTGATGGGCCGGTTGTCGGTGGCGGGGTAGGTGGTGCCGTTCTTGTCCTTGCATTCCGGGATGTGGACGATGGTGTCGCGCGGAATGGACACCAGGGAGGCGTTCTTCCGGTCCGCGGAGACGTGCAGCAGCATCTGCACGTCGGCGAGCGGCGGGTTGTTCCGGAGGTCCTTTCCGCCGCCCAGGGCCACGTTCTTCGCGTCCGCCCGGCTGTCGGAACCGATCAGCAGGATGTTCAGCGGGGTGTCGCCCATCGCGTTCGGCGCGGACTTCTTCACGCCGCTGTTGCCGCCCGCGCGGTCACCGCCGCGGATGTTGCCGTTGAGGTGCTCGTAGTACAGGTATCCGGCGCCGGCCGTGCCGAGTATCAGCAGCGACAGCGTGATCGCCGTCCACCGCAGCACCTTGCGCTTGCCGGTCTTCTTGGCGCGGCGGCGCGAGGCCGCGCGTCCGCCCGCGCCCGTACCGCCGCCGTGTCCGCCGCGCCGGCGCGAGGCGCGGGCCGGCACGGGCGCGTCGGCCTCCGCCTCCTCCTCGGGAGCGCCGTCCTTCGCGCCGGTCGCCTCGCCGGCGCCGTGCAGGTCGTCGTCCCAGCCCAGTTCACGGGCGCGCGGAACGCGTCCCCGCGTTCCCTCCCCACGCACGCTGCTCTGTCCCACCCCAAGTCCCCTCGTTGGTCAGCAGTGTGTCAAGTCCCGGTGTTGCCGGTCACTTGGCGCACACCTGCTTGTCTGCTTCTACCTGACCCACGTCCGGCGCCTTCGTCGGAGCGGTCATGGAAACCCCTGCGCCCTTGAAGTCCGCGCCGAGGACGAGCGTCATGGGCTCGCGCGCGGCGGCGTCCTCCGTGCCCGGCTTGAGCGCCGAGGCCGGCAGGCCCATCATGTCCGCGAGTTTGCGGGCCTGATCGGCCTGGTTCGGTGCATAGGTGAGCGTGGTCTTCGCCGCCTTCTCGGGGGCGTTGCTCTTGTTGGTGGACCGCGTCACACCCTGGTCGTTCTGCAGCCAGTTGATGGTCGACTGGGCCGCGCCCTGGATCCCGCTGCCGTTGTAGACGTCGACGCGTACGTCGGCGGCCTCGGCGCGCGCACCCTGGAGCAGCTTCGCCTGGGCCTGTGCCTGGGCGTTCTTGGCGTCCTGCTGCTTGCGCTTCACCTCGGTGAAGGAGACGTCGTTCTGGATCATCGAGAACACCTGCGGAGCCTTGTTCGGGTCGAGGACGACCGTCGCCCGCTTGGTCGGCGGCTCATCGGGGTTGTCGACGACCGGAACGGTCATGAAGCTGATGTTCTTGAGATCGACCTTGCCGATCTCCTTGGCCAGGCTGGTCAGCTTCAGGGCACTGCCTATCCCCCTGTCCACGGTCAGCGCCTCGGTCGCCGCGTTCGCGACCGAGAGGAGCTGCGTCGGACTGTCCAGGGTGTCCTCCTTCAGCTGTCGCATCATGGACGCGACGAACTGCTGCTGCATCTTGATCCGGTCCAGGTCGCTCTGGTTGCCGAGACCGTGGCGGTTGCGGAGGAACGCGAGCGCGGTCTCGCCCTGGATCCGGCTCTCGCCCTCCGGCAGGTCGAGCTTGGAGTAGCTCGGGTCCTTGATGGGCTTGGTCAGGCAGACCTTCACGCCGCCGACCGCCGTCGACAGCGTCTTGACGGCGTTGAAGTCGACCATCATGAAGTGGTTGAGCCCCACTCCGGTCATCTCCTTGACCGTGCGCATCGTGCAGCCGGGGTCGCGGCCGTTCACGCCGAACGACTCGTTGAACCGGGTGGGTGCGCCCGAGCCGGGGATGACCTTCGTCGAACCGTCGGGCTGCTTCGTCGGGCAGTCCGGGATCGGGATCTTGAGGTCCCGGGGGATGCTCAGGACCGTCGCGTTGGTGCGGTCGTCGGAGACGTGCATGAGCAACGTCGTGTCGGCGTGGCCGGTGACGTTGGTCTTGTTCCCGTAGCTCTCGTTGCCCTCGCCGGTACGGACGTCGTTGCCGATGATCAGGATGTTCAGCGGCCCGTCCATGCCCGGGGTGCCCTCCGCGGCATCACCGACGTCGACCGTGCCGATGTTGCCGTCGAGCTTGCTGTAGATCGCGTACGCGCCGGCGGCGCCGCCCACGAGCACGAACGCCATCGTGCCGCCGGTCCACAGCAGGATCTTCTTCTTGCGGCTGGCGCCCTGCTTGCGCTTGCGGCGGCTCTGCGGCGGCACCTGGTCGCCCGCGGCCGGCTCCGGGGCGCGACGGCGGCGCTGGCCGGGGACGGGTGCCTCGGACGGCTCGGAGGCGGGTGTCGACGAGGGTGCGGCGGAGGCGGATCTCCGGGTGCGGGGCGGGGTCTGCGCCTGTGACTGCCCAGCGGAGCGGTCCAGTCGCAGTTCGTAGTTGCCCGTCTGCGGGTTGAGGACCCACTGGTCGGCGGGGTCGATCTCGTCCGCCCGTCCACGGCTGTGCGCGTCCACGGTTACTCGAGTCCTCCGTCGGTGCCACGCGAGGCGCCTCCCCCACAGGGCGCCGCTCTCTCGGTCGTTGATCCTTGCTGAGTGCGACCACACGGTCGGGGTGCACCGGATCGCGTCACACTATCCGCCCAGTTCAGCGTGGGGCGACGTCCGTGACAAATTCCACGCCCCTTACAACCGGGCAATTTGCTCAAACCTCATCGGTCCCCGCGCTCGCCTTGGGGCGCGCTTTACTCACACACCCCTTCCGCCGCGTTCCGTCCCGTGAAGGTCGGCGTCGCCGACGGCGGCGAGGCGTCCGGGTCGTCGGGCTTCCCGTCCCCGCCCCGCTCGCCGTCCTTCTTCTCGTTGTCGGGCGTCACCAGGACGGGCTTGTCCTCGCGCAGTTGACGGAAGAGGTCGCCTGCCGCGGGTTGCACCAGTTCGTCACGGTTCGCGTCGTATCGGTAGGAGCGGCGCGGGACGGTGAGGAACTGCACCTTCTCGGTCGGGATGGCCCGCATGGCCCGCGCCAGGTCGTACAGGTCCCGCAGCGAGTCGAGCCCCGGGTCCGTGGTGATCGCCTTCGTGGCCGCGTCCAGGACCGGGTAGAGCTTGGTCGGGTTGAGCAGCACCCCGTCGCTCTGCACCTTGTTGACGAGGGCGCCGAGGAACTGCTGCTGGCGGTCCATGCGTTCCGTGTCGCTGCCGTTCCCGAGCGACTTGCGGGCCCGTACGAAACCGAGGGCCTGCTCCCCGTGGAGCGTCTGGCGGCCCGCGGGCAGCTTCAGCTTCGCGTCCGGGTCGTCCACCGGCTCCTTGAGGCAGACCTCCACCCCGTCCACGGCGTCCACCATCTTCTTGAAGCCCCGGAAGTCGATCACCATGTGGTGGTCGACCCGGATCCCGGTCAGCCTCTCGACGGTACGGATCGTGCACGCCGTGCCGCCGAACTCGAAGGCCCAGTTGAACTGCGCGAACTGCTCCCGGGTGCGGGTCCCGTCCGCCTTGCGGCAGCTCGGGATCGTCACCATCAGGTCGCGCGGCAGGGAGACGGCCGTCGCGCTCGACTTCCCCGCCGAGAGGTGCAGCAGGATCGTCGTGTCGGAGCGCTGGGTGCCCTTGTCCCTGCCGTACTTGCGGTTGCCCTCGCCGGCCCGGGTGTCCGAGCCGATGAGCAGGATGTTCCGCGCGGCCGAGGTCCCCGCCGGCGGCCGCTCCTTCTCGTACCTCTCCAGCTCGGCGGCGGCGGTGGTGTCGGTGGTGATGTTGTCGTCGAGCTTCCGGTAGAACCACCAGCCGACCCCCGCGGCGGCCAGCACGACGACCGCGACACCGAGGGCCGTCCAGCGCAGCCAGTGGCGCCGACGCGGCTCCTCCGGGGCGCCGGGAGCCTCGTCCTCCGTCGCCGGGGGATCCGGTTCGGCGGGCGTGCCTGCACGGTCCGTCACGTCTGGGTCCGTCCTTCGTGGCGTCGGCGGCGCGCCGGGCGTCCGCCGGTCACAGAAGGAGACGGCCGAACCCGACGCATGGTTGTGCGGAAGGAGTCGACTCCCCCCGGCCGATCATGTACCGCAGACGGGGCGGGGGCCCGGGGACTCGGCGCGGTAATACGCCAAGTGGATGCCGGAACGTGACGGAGGGGCGCCGGGCCGGTGCCGGTGGGCATGTGCGGCCCGGCGGACGGACAGGCGTGCCTGCCGGACGGCTCACAGCGCCGTGTGCGTCACCCGCTCGCTCTCCACGCGCTTCTCCAGGCCCTCGGCGCCGAGTGCGTCCAGGTTCCGGCAGAGCACCACGGAGCCGCCGGCCGCGAGGGGCGCGTAAAGACCCGCCGAGAGACCCTGCCAGTCGCCGTAGCCCAGCCCGGAGAGCAGCCGGGAGCCGGGGGCGAGGCCGAGCGCCGCCGCGTCCGCGCGGGCCTGTTCGACGAGCTGGACCCCGCTGCGTTCCGCACCGTCGACGACGAGCGCCGGCGCCTCCGGATCGACCGGTGCGAACGGGGCGAACCGGTCGCCCTGGCTCGGCACCTCGACCGCGTAGTCCGCGTATCCGGCGGGCGCGGCCGGGAAGCGGCGGCCCAGCGGGGCCAGGGAGAGCGCGATCCGCTCCCCGGAGCAGGCGAGACCCGCCTCCAGGGTGTCCGGCCCCGCCACCACGACGTCCGCGTCCGACGGGTCGCCGCCGATCTCCGCGGTCACGCCGACGGAGGCGCAGGCGAGCAGCCAGACGGCGCTCTGCCAGTGCGCGGGCAGCAGCAGCGCGAGCCGGTCGCCGGGCCCGGCGGACAGCTCGCCCTGGAGCAGGTTCGCCGTCTTGGCCACCCAATTGGCGAAGGTGGCGACGGACAATTCCACCCGCTCACCGGTGGCGTCGTCGTAGAAGGTGACCAAGGGGCGGGCGGGGTCCGCGGCGAGCGCGGATCGCAGCAGGTCGGCAGGGGTGCGGTCGCTGGCGTTCACGCCGGACAGCGTACGCGGGCGGGTGCGCGCGGGTCCGCCGTACCGGTGACGGCGTCCTCCGGTCGGACCGACGGCCCGTCAGTTTCCGGGCCGGTTCCCGGCGCGCGGAACACCCCGGAGGTACGCACGATCGGCCTATGCGTGCCTCACTCGCCTCCTCGATCGCCGTCACCTGTGCGGCGGTGCTCGCCCTGCCGGTCTCCCTCACCGCGCCGGCGGCGGCCACGGCACCACCCGCGGCCGCCCTCGCACTGCCACCCGCGCCCGAACTTCCGGGCTCCACCCAGTCGCTGCCCCTCGAACCGCTCGGCGCCGCCACGCGCGCCCTCGGCGACACGGCCGGCTCCGGCGGGCAGGGGCTCACCCGACGGGACGTCAGGCCCTTCTCGCTCGTCGGCGTCGTCTGGGACGACCCGGCGGCCCCGCTGCACGGCACCGTGCAGGTCCGCACCCGCGCCACCGGCGGCGGTGCCTGGTCGCAGTGGCAGGACGTGGAGACCCACAACGAGGAGCACGGCGCCGACCCCGACACCGCGGAGGGCTCCGCCCGGGCGCTCCGCGGCTCCACCGCCCCGCTGTGGGTGGGCGACTCGGACGGCGTCGAGATCCGCGTACGGGGAGAGGAACCGCTCCCGGCGGGCCTCCGGCTCGAACTGGTGGACCCGGGCGAGGACCCGGCGGCGGCGCCGGAGGAGGCCGTGCCCCGGACCCGTGGCGCCGCGGCCCCGGCCGCCGGGGCCGGCAGGAGCGCGGCGGAGGAGACCGCGAGAGCGGTGAACGCCGGCCTCGCGTCCTACGGCGCGACCTGGATCCCGGCCCTCTCCAAGGAGGAGACCGAGCGCGAGGCCCGGAACATGCCGCAGGCGCGGGCAGTTCCCGCCGCCGCGGCGGCGAAGCCGTACATCGGACCCCGGCCCAAGATCATCACCCGTAAGGGGTGGGGCGCGGACGAGCGGATCCGAGAGAAGGGCTTCGTCTACACGAAGACCATCAAGGCGGCCTTCGTCCACCACAGCGCCACCGGCAACAACTACACCTGCAAGCAGGCCCCCTCCGTCCTGCGCAGCATCTACCGCTACCACGTCAAGAGCAGCGGCTGGCGGGACTTCGGCTACAACTTCGCCGTCGACAAGTGCGGAAACATCTACGAAGGCCGGGCCGGCGGCGTCGCCAAGCCGGTCATGGGCGCGCACACCCTCGGCTTCAACACCAACAGCATGGGCATCGCCGTCCTCGGCACCTTCAGCCGCAGCGCCCCGCCGGCCGCCGCCCTGACCGCCATCGCCCGCCTGACGGCCTGGAAACTCGGGCTCCACGGGGTGAATCCGAAGGGAACGTCGTATCTGATCTCAGGGGGCGGAAACCTGTACAAGAAGGGCAAGAAGGTCCGGTTCAACGCCATCGCCGGACACCGCGACGGATTCGCCACGGACTGCCCCGGCGGACGCCTGTACAACAAGCTCGGCACGGCCCGGACGAGCTCGGCGAAGTACCAGGGAAGGCTCTGATGGGGGCAGGGAGGCAACCATCTGCATAAACTGACCGGTCATATCGCACGGACGACCGAGACGGGCGAGCTGACCGGCCCCGAACAGGAAGCAGAGACGACAAGGTGACAGAAGCGATACTCCTGGTCGGTGGCAAGGGCACAAGGCTGCGACCCCTCACGGTCAACACGCCCAAGCCCATGGTCCCGGCGGCGGGCGTCCCCTTCCTGACCCACCAGCTGGCCAGGGCCCGTGCCGCCGGCATCGAGCACATCGTGCTCGCCACCTCCTACCTGGCCGAGGTCTTCGAGCCGTACTTCGGCGACGGCTCCTCCCTCGGCCTCAGCCTGGAGTACGTCACCGAGGAGGAGCCGCTGGGCACCGGCGGCGCGATACGCAACGTGGCCTCGCGCCTGCACTCGGGCCCCGACGACCCGGTCCTCATCTTCAACGGCGACATCCTCACGGGCCTCGACATCCAGGCCCTCGTCGACACCCACTCCTCCTCCGGAGCGGACGTCTCGCTCCACCTCACCCGGGTCGAGGACCCGCGCGCCTTCGGCCTGGTCCCCACGGACGACACCGGCCGCGTCACCGCCTTCCTGGAGAAGCCGCAGACGCCCGAGGAGATCGTCACCGACCAGATCAACGCGGGCGCGTACGTCTTCAAGCGCTCGGTCATCGACTCGATCCCCACGGGACGCCCGGTCTCGGTGGAGCGGGAGACGTTCCCGGAGCTGCTCTCCGCCGGGGCGCACCTCCAGGGCATGGTCGACTCCACGTACTGGCTGGACCTCGGCACCCCGCAGGCCTTCGTCCGCGGCTCCGCCGACCTGGTCCTCGGCCGCGCCCCCTCCCCGGCCGTCCCCGGCCGCTGCGGCGACCGCCTGGTCCTGCCGTCCGCGCGCGTCGCCCCGGACGCCAAGCTGACCGGCGGCACGGTCGTCGGCGCGGACGCGGTCGTCGGCGAGGGCGCCCGCGTCACCGGCTCCGCGCTCCTCGCGGGCGCGGTCGTCGAACCGGGCGCGGTGATCACGGACTCCCTGATCGGCGCGGGGGCCCGCATCGGCGCCCGTACGGTCGTCAGCGGGGCGGTCGTCGGCGACGGGGCGCAGGTGGGACCGGACAACGAACTCCGCGAGGGCGTCCGGGTCTGGTGCGACACCACCCTCCCCGCAGGCGCGGTCCGCTTCTCCTCGGACCAGTAACCCGCGCCCCCCGTTGTGGGCGATCGGCCCAGCGGGGCGATGGCCCACACGGCGGGCGGACGGGCGCACCGCTCGCAGGCGCGCGCCCCCACGACGGGTCCGGGTGCGACCCCGCGCGGCTACGCTCTTATCCATGGCCGGCCGCTTCGCACCCAGACCCACCCGCACCACCGTCCGCGGCGGCCACGTCCCGGGCACCTCGCTCGACCTCGGCCTCACCCTCGGCCCCCTCCGCCGCGGCCCCGCCGACCCCACCTTCCGGGTGACCCCGGACGGCTCGGTCTGGCGGGCCAGCCGCACCCCGGACGGCCCCGGCACCCTCCGGGTCCGGATCGAGCAGGGGCGGCCCGGCGCCGAGGCGTGGGGCCCGGGAGCCGCCTGGCTCCAGGACAACCTCCCCGCCCTCCTCGGCGCCGAGGACGACCCGGCCGCCTTCGTCCCCCGCCACAGGCTGCTCCTGGCGACGTACCGCCGCCGCCCGGGTCTGCGTCTCACCCGCACCGGCCTGGTCCTGGAGTCGCTGATCCCGTCGATCCTGGAGCAGAAGGTCACGACGCACGAGGCCTACGGCTCATGGCGCCACCTCGTCCGGAAGTACGGCGAGCCCGCCCCCGGCCCCGCCCCCGAGGGCATGTACGCGATGCCGGACGCCCGCACCTGGACGCAGATCCCCTCCTGGGAGTGGCACCGCGCGAACGTCGACGGCAAGCGTTCGGCCACGATCGTCCGCGCGGCGAGGGTCGCGGCCCGGCTGGAGGAGGCCGCGCTCATGGACCCGCCGGCGGCCCGCGAGCGCCTGGAGCTGATCCCGGGCATCGGACCCTGGACGAGCGCCGAGACGGTCCAGCGCAGCAACGGCGCCCCGGACGAGGTCACCACCGGCGACCTGCACCTGCCGGGCATCGTCGGCTGGGCGCTCGCGGGCGACCGTACGACCGACGACGAGGCGATGCTGGAGCTCCTGGCCCCGTACGCGGGCCAGCGCCACCGCGCGGCCCGCCTGATCCTCCTCAGCGGCCGGGTGCCGCCACGCCGGGCCCCGCGTATGACGCCGGGCGACATCAGGGCCCTCTAGAAGACCCTCACCGCACCTCGACGAACTCCGAGGCGAGCCGCGCAGGGCGTTCCTTCGGCGGGGCCGCCGGGTGGCCGATGGCGACCGCGCCCATCGGGTCCCACTCCTCCGGAAGCCCGAGGACCTCCCGTACGACGTCCCGGCAGAACATCGTCGAGGACACCCAGGCCGAGCCGAGCCGCTCACCGGCGAGCGCCACGAGGAAGTTCTGCACGCCCGCGCCCGTGGCCACGACGAACATCTCGCGTTCGGCGGCGTCCCGGCGCGGGTCGCCGTAGTGGTGGGAGCCGTCCATGACGAGGCAGGGCACGGCGAGGTAGGGCGCGTCGCGCAGGACGTCCCCGCGCCGGATCCGCTTCGCGACGGACTCCTCGGACTTGCCGTCCCGCCGCAGGTCCGCGATCCACGCGTCCCGCATCGCGTCGAGCAGCCGGGTCCGCGACGCCGCCGACTCCAGGAGCACGAACCGCCACGGGGTGGTGTGGTGCGGCGCCGGGGCCGTCACGGCGGCGGCGACCGCGCGCCGGACCGCCCCCGGGTCGACGGGCTCGTCGGTGAACTCCCGTACGGTCCGCCGCAGCGTCACCGCCTCCCGTACGGCCTCCGAGGTCCCCAGCCGGAACATGTCGTCGGCGGCGGGGCGGACGAGCGCCCGCGCGCCCTCCTCGCCGTCGCCGCCCACCACATGGGGCAGTCCGCGGACGACGGCGACGGGAAGCCCGGCCGCCTTGCCCTTCACCAGGTCGCCGGCGGCGGCCAGTTCGTCGGCGGTGGCGACCACGGTCGCGCTCAGCGGATTGCCGTGCGCGTCGGTCCCGCCGCGCAGGTCGTCGAGGACCCGCACGCCGGCCGCGCCGATGGCCACGTCGGTGAGGCCGGCGCGCCAGGGCCGCCCGAAGGTGTCCGTGACGACGACGCCGACGTCGACGCCGAGCGCCTCGCGCAGCCCCGAACGGATGCGCCGCGCCGAGGCGTCGGGGTCCTCGGGCAGCAACAGCACCGTCCCGGAAGGAGTGTTGGAGGCATCGACGCCGGCGGCGGCCATGACGAGCCCCTGCCGGTTCTCGACGATCCGCAGGGTGCCGCGCCGCGCCACCACCCGTACCGTCTCGGCGTCGATGGCCTCCTCGCGGTCGTCGGCGGCGACCACCCGGCCCTCGGCCTTGCTCACGATCTTGGAGGTGACGAGCAGGACGTCCCCGTCGGCGAGCTCCGGCGACGCGGAGGCGATCAGCTTGGCCAGATCGTCCCCGGCGGCCACCTCGGGGAGCCCGGGAAGCGCCCAGACCCGGTACGACGGGACGACCTCCTCCGCCGCAGTCACCCCCGGACCTCCTCGGCCAGCGCCAGCGCCTCGCGCGCCATCGCGGCCGTCGCGTCCACGTCGGTCATCATCAGCGGCACCGCGCGGCAGGCGATGCCCGCCGCCTCGACCTCCGCGACCGCGCCCGCGTCGACGGTGTCGACGAGCCAGCCGCCGACGAGTTCGGCGCCGTAGTGCAGGGCGACCGCCGCCGCCGTGGACTCCACGCCCACGGCCGCGAGCACCTTGTCGGCCATGCCGCGCACGGGGGAGTCGCCGACGATGGGGGAGAGGCCCACGACCGGCGCCCCGGCCGCGACGACCGCCTCGCGGATCCCCGGCACGGCCAGGATCGTGCCGACGCTCACCACGGGGTTGGACGGCGGGAAGAGGATGACGTCCGCCTCGGCGATCGCCTCCAGGACGCCCGGCGCGGGCTTCGCGGCCTCCGCGCCGACCGGCACGACGGCCTTCGCGTCGACGGAGGCGCGCAGCTTCACCCAGTACTCCTGGAAGTGCACCGCGCGCTGCTCGCCGTCCACCTCGATCGCCACGTGCGTCTCGACGCGGTCGTCGGACATGGGGAGGAGGCGCACGCCGGGCTGCCAGCGGGCGCACAGCGCCTCGGTGACGGCGCTCAGCGGGTAGCCCGCGCCGAGCATCTGCGTGCGGACGATGTGGGTGGCGAAGTCGCGGTCGCCGAGGCCGAACCACTCGGGCCCGACCCCGTACGCCGCGAGCTCCTCCTTGACGGTGAAGGACTCGTCCGTACGTCCCCAGCCCTGCTCCTCGTCGATGCCACCGCCGAGGGTGTACATCACCGTGTCCAGGTCGGGGCAGACCTTCAGCCCGAAGAGATGGATGTCGTCACCGGTGTTGCCGATGACCGTGATCTCCGCGTCCGGCGCGGCCTGCTTGAGGCCGCGAAGGAAACGGGCACCACCGATGCCGCCGGCCAGAACCACAATGCGCATGCACGCAGTTTGTCAGGCGAGGGCGACACCGGGGGCGGCCGGGGCGCACTGGGCCTGGAGCGACTCGTGCATCGACTCGTGCATCGGCATCTCGGTCAGGCCGGGGAAGTAGACGTGCAGGCTGACGGCCGGTTCGAGGGAGTCGTTGACGACCTCGTGGACGTACCCGGGGGCGAAGACGCGCTGCGCGCCGCCGGCGAGCGTCCGCGCGCCCCGGTCCGTGCGCTCCGTCAGCTCGCCCTGCAGGACGGTGAGCACGCCGGAGGAGAGGCCGTGGTCGTGGAGCCCGCTGCCCTGTCCGGGCACCCAGGAGAGCAGCCACACCTCGTAGCCGGGCCCGGTGCGCAGGCGGTGGTACCAGCGGGTGGTGGCGTCGTACTCGACGTGCGGGGCCCACTGGGAGCGGTCGTCGGCGATGGAGCGCGCGAGGCCGGCGAACTCGGCCACGGTCTCGGGGTGGGCGCGCTCGGGCTGGAGGAGGTGCTGGACCTCGAGGATGTCGCCGGCGATCTGAAGGTCGCTGTCCATGTTCATGGGATGGGGAGGTTCCTCAGCAGAAACAGAAGCGGTGGGGGGTCACGGAAGAGAGGTGACACGGGTGACGCGGGGTGACGCTGGGGGAAGAAGCTGGAGCTCTAGGGCATCAACAGCTGGGACAGCAACAGCAACAGCGCGCCTGGACAGCGCGGCGGAACCCACGGCTGTGGGTCGCGGAGGGCGCTGCGGTCGCTGGCATGCCACCAAAGGTGGACGGAGGGGCACCCGACTGTCAACTCAATGCCCGATTTGGGGGTAATGTTTCACCTCATCCGGTTGCTGCGCCCGGAGAAAGGTTTGCTCAGGCGCGGACCAGGACAGATGGCGCTTCGACCGCGCCCTCAAACATGGGGGGACGTGATCGGACTGTGATCCAGATCGCTTCCGTGGCCGGATCGCAACAAGATCCAAGTCCTGGACGTCCTCCTCCGTGAAGGCGGCGCGGCGCGATCAAGCCAGCGGCATGTGTCACCTTTTTGGTGATTTGAACACTTTCCGCATAGGCTTGGTTCCGCAGAGTGAATACGGGGCCCAATAGCAGATCTCGGCTTGACTCGCACAGAGCACGAACTTGTAATTTCACTCGTGTCGTTCGGCCGGGTTCGCCCCGGCAACATCACGGGGACGCACAGAACAGACGAGGGGCGCACATGACCGAGTTGTTCCAGGAACTGCTGGTCGAGGACGCGGACGAGGAACTCGGCTGGCAGGAGCGCGCGCTGTGCGCCCAGACCGATCCCGAGTCCTTCTTCCCCGAGAAGGGCGGCTCGACCCGCGAGGCCAAGAAGGTCTGCCTCGCCTGCGAGGTCCGCTCCGAGTGCCTCGAATACGCCCTGCAGAACGACGAACGGTTCGGCATCTGGGGCGGCCTCTCCGAGCGGGAGCGACGCCGGCTGAAGAAGGCCGCCGTCTGAACGGCGCGAAGCCTGCCGGGCCCCCCGCGCCACGGCGCGCACACCAGGACATGACGAACGGTCCGCCCCCTGTGCACCATCCACAGGCGGCGGACCGTTTCGCGTACCCGGCACGAAGCGTCCGGCGCGAAGTGTCCGGTACGAAGTCGTCCCGCACGGGTCTGTCCACAGGGCGGCGGACCGCTCCGCGTGCAGCCGTTAGTGTGGGCCTCCGTCCGAGACGCTCCCCACGCCCCCCGCGGGCGACCCCGGCCGGAGGGCCCGTAGCTCGATGTCCTCAACTCCTGAGTTTCCGCGACACGTCGTCACCGCCGTGCTCGTCACCCACGACGGCGCCCGCTGGCTGCCCGACGCACTCGCCGGGCTGCTCGCCCAGGAGCGCCCCGTGCAGAACGTGGTGGCGGCCGACACCGGCAGCGCCGACGACTCGGCGCAGCTCGTCGCCGACGCCATCGGCGCCGACCGCGTCCTGCACCTCGCGCGCCGCACCGGCTTCGGCGCCGCCGTCGAGGAGGCCGCCCGCACCGCGCCCCTGCTCGGACCCGAGGAACTGCCCTACCTGAAGCGCCCCAGCGGCTGGGACCCCGCCAGCCGGACCTGGAACGACGAGGCGTACGACCTCCCCGAACTCCCGCACGGCGAACCGGTCCAGTGGCTCTGGCTCCTCCACGACGACTGCGCACCCGAGCCCGGCGCCCTCGCCGAACTCCTGCGCGTCGCCGACTCCGACACGGAAGCCGCCGTCATCGGCCCCAAGCTGCGCGGCTGGTACGACAGGAAGCAGCTCCTCGAAGCCGGCGTGAGCATCGCCCGCAGCGGCCGCCGCTGGACCGGACTCGACCGCCGCGAGCAGGACCAGGGCCAGCACGACCAGGTCCGCTCCGTCCTCTCCGTCTCCACCGCCGGCATGCTGGTCCGCCGCGACGTCTTCGAGGGCCTCGGCGGCTTCGACCGGCGCCTGCCCCTCATGCGCGACGACGTCGACCTGTGCTGGCGCGCGCACTCCGCCGGCCACCACGTCCTCGTCGCCCCCGGCGCCGTCCTGCGGCACGCCGAGGCCTCCGCCCGCGAGCGCCGCACCGTCGACTGCGCCGGCCGCACCGCCGCCAACCCGCACCGGGTCGACAAGGCCGGCGCCGTCCACACGCTCCTCGCCAACACCCGCGGCCGCGCCCTCCCGTACGTCCTCGTACGGCTCGTCCTCAGCACCCTGCTCCGCACCCTCGCCTACCTCGTCGGCAAGGCCCCGGTCCAGGCGGTCGACGAGGTCATGGGCCTCCTCGCGACCCTGCTGCGCCCCGAGAAGATCCTCGCCGCCCGCAAGCGCCGCAGGAACCCGGCCGTGCCCAACGGCGAGTTCCGCTCCCTCTTCCCGCCGCCCGGCGCCACCGTCCGCGCCACCGTCGAGCAGATCGCCTCCCACTTCGGCGGCTCCGAGGCCGACACCGGCGGCTCCCGCCACGGCGTCGTCGAGTCGGGCCCCGGCGGCGACGACGCCGACTACCTGGAGATCGAGCAGTTCGCCCGGCTCAAGAAGATCGCCCGCAAGCCCGGCCCGGTCCTCTTCGCCCTGCTTCTCCTCGTCTCCCTGGTCGCCTGCCGCAACCTCTTCGCCGGCGGCTCCCTGGCCGGCGGCGCCCTGCTGCCCGCCCCCGACACCGTCTCCGGCCTCTGGTCGCGGTACGCCGACGCCTGGCACGCCCTCGGCACCGGCGGCACCCAGACCGCCCCGCCCTACCTCGCCGTCCTGGCCGCGCTCTCCGCGCTGTTCCTCGGCTCCACCTCCACCGCGCTGACCCTGCTGCTCGTCTGCTCGGTTCCGCTCGCCGGCTTCACCGCGTACTTCGCCGCCCGCGGCATCGTCGAGTCCCGGCTCCTGCGCGCCTGGGGCGCCATCGCGTACGCCTTCCTGCCCGCCGCCACCGGCGCCCTCGCCGCCGGCCGGCTCGGCACCGCGGTCCTCGCGATCCTGCTCCCGCTGATCGCCCGAGCCGCCGTCGCCGCCCACGGCCTCAACCGGCCCGACCGGGGCAGCTGGCGCGCCACCTGGGCGTACACCTTCCTGCTCACCTTCGCGACGGCGTTCACCCCGGTCGTCTGGCCGCTCGCCGTTCTCCTCGGCCTCGGCGTGCTCGCCGTGCGCCGCTCCGACCTCACCGCGTACGGACTGCGCTTCCTGGCCGCCGTCGGCACCCCGCTGCTCGTCCTCGCACCCTGGTCGCTCACCCTCCTCACCGACCCCGGCGCCTTCCTGCGCGAGGCCGGCGTCGACGTCCGTACGGGCACGGCCACCGCGCTCGACCTGCTCGGCACCAGCCCGGGCGGCCCCGGCACCACCGGCGGCCTGCTCCTGATCGGCCTCGTCCTCGCCGGCCTGGCCGGCCTCCTGCGCGAGGAGCGGCAGCTCGCCGTCCGCACGGCCTGGGCCGCCGCCCTCGCCGGACTCCTCTTCGCCGTCCTGTCCAACGGCGTGGGCGGCACCGGCTGGGCCGGACCCGCCACCCTCGTGTACGGCGCCGCCCTCATCGCCGCCGGCATGATCGGCGCCGAGGGCGGCCGCACCCGCGTCGCCGCCCACGGCTTCGGCTGGCGCCAGCCCGTCGCCGCCCTCATCGCCCTCGCCTGCGCCCTCGGCCCGGCCGCCGCCGCCGTCGGCTGGATGATCGGCGGCGCCGACGGCCCGCTGACCCGCCGCGACCCGGTCCAGGTCCCGGCCTTCGTCGCCGAGGAGAGCGGCACCCGCGACCAGCCCCGCACCCTCGTCCTCGGCGCCGGCGCGCCCGGAGAGGTCGCCTACACCCTGGTCCGCGGCTCCGGCGCCCGCCTCGGCGACGCCGAACTCACCGCGGCCGCCGAGGACGACCCCCGCCTCGACGCGGTCGTCGCCCGCCTCGTCGCCGGCTCCGGCGCCGACCAGACCCAGGAGCTCAGCGGCTACGCCATCCGCTACGTCCTCGTACGGGACGGAGCACCGCGCCAGATGAGCCGCGTCCTCGACTCCACGCCCGGCCTCAGCCGCCTCAGCCAGCTCGACGGCAGCGCGCTCTGGCGCGTCGACCGCGAGATCGCCCGCATCATGATCGTCCCGCCCGCGGCCAAGGAAGGCGCGGAGGCCACCGCCAGGCCGGTCGCCGTCGCCGCCGGCCCCGTCGAGGCGCACACCCAGATCCCCGCGGGCCCCGCAGGCCGCGTCCTGCGCCTCGCCGACCGCGCCGCCGACGGCTGGACCGCCACCCTCGACGGCAAGGAGCTGACGCGGACCACCGTCGACGACTGGGCCCAGGGCTTCGAGCTCCCCGCCGGAGGCGGCCGCCTCGACCTCACGTACGACGAGCCGCTCGGCCACACCGCGTGGATCTGGGCCCAGGCCGGCCTCGCCGTCGTCCTGCTCGTCCTCGCCCTGCCCGGGCGGCGCCGCGAGATCGACGACGACCTCCCCGAGGAGGAGCTCGCGATCCCCGCCCAGGCGACCGAGGGCGACGGCCGCCGCGCCCGCCGGCTGCGCGCCGCCGCGGAAGCCGAGGCCGAGGCGGAGGCCGCCGGGGCCCCGGAGGGCGAGCCCGTCACGATCCCCGAGCAGCAGTCCTACGAGCCCGGGGACCAGGAACAGGAGTGGGACGGCGGCTACGACCCGGCCTACGCCCAGGCCCCCGCGCAGCAGGCCCAGGAGCAGCCGCAGAGCCAGCCGTACGCCGACCAGGGCTACTACCAGGACTACGCGGCCGACCCGTACCAGCAGCAGCCGTACGCGTACCCCCAGCAGGGGTACGAGCAGCAGCCGCAGCAGTACGACCAGCAGCCCGCGCAGTCGTACGACCCCCAGCAGTACGACCAGCAGTACGACCAGCAGCAGTACGACCCGTACGGCTACGGCTACGGATACCCCCAGGGCCACGAGACCGAGCAGCGTCCCGACGGGAGCAGCAACCAGTGAAGCGCACGACCCTCTCCCTGATCGCGGGCGCCACGGCCCTCGCCGCCGTCACCGGTTTCGCGGCCCTCACCGCCCCGGACGGCACCGCCGCCCCCGAGGCGAAGGCCACCACCCGTCTGCCGGTGGAGCGCGTCGGCCTCGTCTGCCCGGCCCCCAGCACCTCCGAGGTGGCCGAGACGCTCTACACCTCGTACACCCCGACGGGCACCGGCGCGGCGAAGGGCACCCCGGGCACGACCGGGCAGCCCACCGCCCTGCTGCGGGCCGCCACGAGCGCGCCGCCCGCGGACGGCACCGGCAAGACCGGCAAGAAGCCCAAGGCCCCCAAGGTCCCGGCCACCGTCACCACTCCCGGCAAGCCCGTCACCGCCGAGGCGGAAGGCGGCTCCGTGCCCGCCCTCACCGGCTCCGCGACCGGCACCCTCGCCCCCGGCTGGACCGTCCAGCAGACCACCGTCGTCCCGGCGGGCGGCGCGCGCGGCCTCCTCGGCCTCGGCTGCGGCGCCCCGGACACCGACTTCTGGTTCCCGGCCGCCTCCACCGCCAAGGACCGCCAGGACTACGTCCACCTCACCAATCCGGACGACACGGCCGCCGTCGCCGACATCGAGCTGTACGGCCCCGAGGGCCTCCTCAAGTCCCAGTTCACCGAGGGCATCCCCGTCCCCGCCCACTCCACCGTCCCGGTGCTCCTCTCCACCCTCACGAGCGGGAGCGGCCAACGGGACGTCACCGTCCACGTCACCACCCGCAGCGGACGCGTCGGCGCCGCCGTCGCCGCGGCCGACGACAAGCTCGGCAGCGACTGGATCGCCCCGGCCGCCGACCCGGCGAGCACCGCCGTGCTCCCCGGCATCCCGGCCGACGCCACCTCGGTGCGGCTCGTGGCCTTCGCCCCCGGCGACGACGACGCCGACCTCAAGGTCCAGCTGGTCACCGCGACCGGCACGATCGTCCCGGCGGGCGGCGGCTCGCTCCACGTGAAGTCCGGGATGACGGCCTTCGCCGACCTGCCGGACCTCACCCGGGGCGCGGTGGGCTCCCTGCTGCTCACCCCGAGCGACCCGAAGAAGCCGGTCCCGGTCGTGGCGGCCCTCCAGGTCGTGCGCGGCAAGGGCGAGAACACCGAGATCGCGTTCATCCCGGCGACCGCCGCCGTCTCCGCCCGCGCGACCGTCGCCGACAACCGCGCCAAGGGCTCGACGCTCTCCCTGACCGCCCCCGGCGCCGACGCCCGGGTCAAGGTCACCGCCTCGGCCGGTTCCGAGGGGGGCACGCCGGTGTCGAGGACCGTCACCGTCAAGGGGGGCACGACGACGGTCCTGACCGACCTCGCACCCGAGGGCCTCAAGGGCTCCTACGCGCTGACCGTCGAACCCGTCTCCGGCGGCAAGGTCCACGCGGCGCGGACCCTCGCCCTCCCGGAGGACGGCATCCCGATGTTCACCGTCCAGACCTTCGTCGACGACCGGGGCACGGTGGAACTCCCGACGGCCCACCAGAACCTGGGCGTACTGGACTGAGGCCGGCGGTCCGCACGGGCGGGCGGCCTCGATGAAGCCGGCGGTCCGTACGGGCGGCCTGGTCCTGCCCGTACGGGCTCAGTCCTGCCCGTACCGAGGATCCACCGACTCGGGAGAGAGCCCGAGCAGCTCGGCGACCTGCTCCACCACCACCTCGTGGACCAGCACCGCCCGCTCGTCCCGACTCTTCGAGCGGATCTCGACCGGCCGCCGGTAGATGACCACCCGGGCGGGTTCGTTCTTCTCGGCGGGCAGCGCGCCGCCCAGCGGCACCGTCTCGCCGGACACCGGCGGCGGCACCTCCATCACCATGAAGTCGACGTCCGCCAGCTGCGGCCAGCGCCGCTCCAGGCGCTCCACCGAGTCGAGGACGAGATCGCGGAAGGTGTCGGCCCGGCTCGCGGAGAGCGGCACCTGCGGCGGCGCGACCGGTCCCCGCATCCCGCGGCCGTGCCGGTCGCGGCGGCGGACCCGAGGCTCCGCCGGGGGCTCCACGGGACGGTGCGAGGGGCGCGGCGGCACAGGACTGTCCATCACTGACGCAGCGTAACCCCCATCCGTCCCACCGCACCGTGGCGCATCCTCGCCGACCTTCCCGGCGTGCCCCCGCCCCCGCCGCGCCCCTTGTCGAAACCTGAACATTCCGGCCGAGCTCACGCCCGATTCGACGGCCCGTCGCGATCGGCCATCTGGCCCTGGTTGACCGGATTTGTATCTCAAGGTGTCCGGATACCCCCCTTCCCTCCACCCCCTGGGCCCCCTCCCTCGCAGGTCAGAGCCGCCATCACCCGAAGGGGGGTGGTGAAGGTCACACCGCGACACGGTGGAGTGACCTGAGGGAGAGTCGTCGCGGCCCGCTCAAGAGTGCGGTACCGTCCAACGTCGTGAGCCCTGTACGTCGCTGTTCGCGCACCGCGTGCGGCCGCCCTGCCGTCGCGACACTGACGTACGTCTATGCCGACTCGACTGCGGTCCTCGGCCCGCTCGCCACCTACGCCGAGCCCCACTGCTACGACCTGTGCGCCGAGCACAGCGAGCGCCTCACCGCCCCGCGCGGCTGGGAGGTGGTGCGGCTCTCCGACGGATCCGCCCCCGCCCGCCCCAGCGGCGACGACCTCGAAGCGCTGGCCAACGCGGTCCGGGAGGCGGCCCGCCCCCAGGAGCGCGCGGCCGGGGCCGGCGGCAAGATCGGCGGAGGCCGTGGCGGCGACCCCATGGAGGTCGGGCGCCGCGGACACCTCAGGGTGCTCCGTTCCCCTGACAACTGACGGCATCCGGCCACCGTCCGCGACCCCCCGACCCCGCTCCGGGTAGTTTTGGCGTTCCGCACACGCGCCGCACACGCGTGTCAGAGCACTCAGGAGGGTGGATCCGTGACTGCCGATCTGTCGCAGATCGTGAAGGCGTACGACATCCGCGGAGTCGTACCCGACCAGTGGGACGAGACGCTTGCCGAGCTCTTCGGCGCCGCCTTCGTAAGGGTGACGGACGCGGACGCGATCGTCATCGGCCACGACATGCGGCCCTCGTCGCCCGGCCTCGCGGCCGCCTTCGCCCGCGGCGCGGCCCGCCTCGGCGCCGACGTCACCCTCATCGGGCTCTGCTCCACGGACCAGCTGTACTTCGCCTCCGGCAGCCTCGGCCTGCCCGGTGCCATGTTCACGGCCTCCCACAACCCGGCCCAGTACAACGGCATCAAGATGTGCCGCGCCGGCGCCGCCCCCGTCGGCCAGGACACCGGTCTCGCCGACATCCGCGCCCTCGCCGAGGAGTGGTCGGAGAAGGGCGCCCCCGAGGCGGCGGCGAAGCAGGGCGCCATCACCGAGCGCGACACCCTCGCGGACTACGCCGCGCACCTCAGGAACCTGGTGGACCTCACCGCGATCCGCCCCCTCAAGGTGGTCGTCGACGCGGGCAACGGCATGGGCGGCCACACCGTCCCCACCGTCTTCGAGGGCCTCCCGCTCGACGTGGTCCCCATGTACTTCGAGCTGGACGGCACCTTCCCGAACCACGAGGCCAACCCGCTCGACCCGAAGAACATCGTCGACCTCCAGGCCCGCGTCCAGGCCGAAGGCGCCGACCTCGGCCTCGCCTTCGACGGCGACGCCGACCGCTGCTTCGTCGTCGACGAGCGCGGCGAGCCGGTCTCCCCGTCCGCGATCACGGCCCTCGTCGCCGCGCGCGAACTCGCCAAGAACCCCGGCGGAACGATCATCCACAACCTGATCACCTCCTGGTCGGTGCCGGAGGTCGTCCGCGAGCAGGGCGGCGAGCCGGTCCGCACCCGCGTCGGCCACTCCTTCATCAAGGAGGAGATGGCGAAGACCGGAGCGATCTTCGGCGGCGAGCACTCGGCGCACTACTACTTCAAGGACTTCTGGAACGCGGACACCGGCATGCTCGCCGCGCTCCACGTCCTCGCGGCCCTGGGCGGCCAGGAGGGCCCCCTGTCCGAGCTGGTCTCCGCCTACGACCGGTACGCCTCCTCGGGCGAGATCAACTCCACGGTCGCCGACCAGACCGCACGGATGGCCGCGGTGAAGGCGGCGTACGAGGGGCAGGACGGGATCACCCTCGACGAACTGGACGGCCTGACCGTGACCTCGGCGGACTGGTGGTTCAACCTCCGGGCCTCCAACACGGAGCCGCTGCTCCGCCTGAACGTCGAGGCCCGCGACCCCATGACGACCGAGTGGCTCACCGAGCACGTCCTGGCCATGGTCCGGGCGACCGACTGACCCCGCCGTCCGGCCGGGGAACGGGGCGTGCCCCGTTCCCCGGCGGTAGGCTGACCTGGCCCGATCCGTCTGTTCGAAGGGACACCCCATGCCGCTCGAAGCCGGCCTCCTGGAGATCCTGGCCTGCCCGGCCTGCCACGCTCCGCTGAACGACCGCACGGCGGACGAGACCCCCGAGCTGATCTGCACGAGCCCCGACTGCGGCCTCGCCTACCCGGTCCGCGACGGCATCCCGGTCCTCCTCGTGGACGAGGCCCGCAAGCCGGAGTAACGCACCGACGGCCGTGCCCCCCGTGTGGGCAGTCGTTCCGCCGGGACGGTGCCCCCGTCCACCCCGTTGTGGGCAGCCGTTCCGCCGGGGCGGCACCCACCCACCCCGTTGTGGGCAATCGTTCCGCTGGGGCGGAACGGGTGGGCACAACGGAACGGCGCCCCTTGCCGGGCCCAGGCTCCCGCGCCCGAACCCGCACCACGAGGACCGGCCCCGCACCGCGCAGCGCCCCGCACGGGCCCCCGTACCCACCCCCGTCCACCCGGGAGGCACCGCACATGCTCGACGAGACCCTCCTCGACGCCCCGGACGACCTCGCCCTGGCCGACCGCCGCGGCCTCCTCCGCGGCGCCGCCGAAGCCGGCGCACGGGTACGGACCGCCGCCCGTCACGCCGCCGAGGCCGGCATCGCGGACCTCCGCCCCGAGGGCCGCCCCCGCGCCGTCCTGGTCGCGGGCCCCGGCACCGTCGTCGCCGGCGTCGCGGACCTGATCGGCGCGCTCGCCGGAGCCGCCGCCCCCGTCGTACGGCTCCAGCCGACCGGCGTCGCCCCCGCCGCCGGCGCCCTGCGCTGGGCCCTGCCGGGCTGGGCGGGTTCGGTGGACCTGCTGCTGCTCCCGACCACGGACGGCGGCGAACCGGGCCTCGGCGTCCTCGCCGAGCAGGCGTACCGCCGGGGGATCACGGTCGTCGCCGTCGCCCCGAAGGCCTCCCCGCTGGCCGAGGCGGTGAACGGCTCGCGCGGCCTGTTCGTCCCGTTGGCGATGGCCCCGAACGAGTCGCCCGACGAGTACGCCGAGAGCATCGCGGCCAGCCCGGGCGCCCTCTGGGCCCTGTTCACCCCGCTGCTCGCGCTCCTGGACCGTGTGGGTCTCATCGAGGCGCCGCCCGAGGCCCTGGAGAAGGTCGCCGACCGTCTGGACCGCATGGCGGAACGCTGCGGCCCGGCCATCGCCACGTACAGCAACCCGGCGAAGACCCTCGCCGCCGAGCTCGCGGACTCGCTCCCGCTGATCTGGACCGAGGGCAACGCCGCGGGCCCGGCGGGCCGCCGTTTCGCCGCGATCCTCGCCGAACTCGCGGGCCTGCCCGCGCTCGCCGCTGAGCTCCCGGAGGCACTGCCGGCGCACGGGGTCCTCCTCGCGGGCGACTACGCGGCGGGCGCGGACCCGGACGACTTCTTCCGCGACCGCGTGGACGAGCAGCAGGCGCTCCGCGCGCGCGTGGTCCTGCTCCGCGACCGCCCGGCAGAGGGGCTGACCGCCGCCCCGGCCGCCCGCGAACTGGCCCTCGGCCACGGGACCGCGATCAGCGAGCTGGAACCGGAGGAGGGCGGCGACCTGGAGACCCTCGCCGAACTGCTCGCGGTGACGGACTTCGCGGCGGTGTACCTCGCCCTGGCCACCCCGGGCCGCACCCCGCACTAGCCCCGAGCGCCCACCACCGACCCGCACCGACCCGCACCAGCCCGTCGCCCGCTCACCCGCTCCAGCCCCGTCGCCCGCTCACCCGCACCAGCCCAGCGCCCGTCCGACGCCCACCGGCACCAGCCCCAGCCGACCCGGGCGCCGGGACACCACCCGAACCGGTGTGACGCCGGAACCGCCGGGACACCGCGAGGACCCCACTCCGTCACCCGCGTGCCCACCACCCCGACACCCGCCCGTCACCCGCCCCCTGTCACCTGTCACCCGACACCGAAGACCCGTTACCACTCCGAGGAGCTGGCAGGCACCATGGACCGCCTCGTCAACACCGTCCGTCCCTACGCCTGGGGATCCACGACGGCCATCCCGGAACTGCTCGGCATCGCCCCCACCGGCGAGCCCCAGGCCGAGATGTGGATGGGTGCCCACCCCGGTGCCCCCTCCCGCACCGAGCGAGGCGCGCTGAACGACCTCATCGCCGCCGACCCCGTACGCGAACTGGGGGAGCGGACCGTCGAGAAGTTCGGCCCCCGGCTCCCGTTCCTCCTGAAGCTGCTCGCCGCGGGCGCCCCGCTCTCCCTCCAGGTCCACCCCGACCTCGCGCAGGCCGAGGCCGGGTACGCCGCCGAGGAGGCCGCCGGCATCCCCGTCGACGCCCCGCACCGCACGTACAAGGACGCCAACCACAAGCCCGAGCTGATCTGCGCCCTCACCCCCTTCGACGGCCTGTGCGGCTTCCGCAACCCCGTCGAGGCCGCCGACCTCATCGCCGCGCTCGGCGTCGACTCCCTCAAGCCGTACGTGGACCTCCTCCACGCCCACCCCGAAGAGGCCGCGCTCCGCGAGGTCCTGACGGCCCTGCTCACCGCCGACCGCGAGGAGATGGCGCACACCGTCGCCGAGGCCCATGCCGCCGCCGACCGCCTCGGCGGCGACCACGCCCCGTACGCGCTCCTGGCCCACCACTACCCCAGCGACCCCGGCGTCATCGCCGCCATGCTCCTCAACCGCGTCCGGCTCCAGCCCGGCGAGGCCCTCTACCTCGGCGCGGGCGTCCCGCACGCCTACATCGAGGGCCTCGGCGTCGAGATCATGGCCAACTCCGACAACGTGCTGCGCTGCGGCCTCACGCCCAAGCACGTCGACGTCCCCGAACTCCTCCGCGTCGTCCGCTTCGAGCCGAACGAGCTGACCGTCCTGCGCCCCGAGGCCTCCCCCTCCGGCGAGGAGGTCTACGAGACCCCGATCGACGAGTTCCGCCTCTCCCGGTACGTCCGCGCGGAAGGCGCCGCCCCGACCGACGTCACCGCACCCACCCCGCAGATCCTGCTCGCCGTCGCGGGCCGCACGCAGGCAGGGGAGGTCACCCTCGCCCCGGGCGAGTCCGTCTTCGTACCGGCCGGCGAGGCCGCCGAGCTGACCGGAGCGGGCACCGTCTTCCGGGCGACCCTCGTGGCCTGATGCGACAATGACCGGCCGAACCGCGGCGATCGAGCCGGAGCATCGACGAAGGGACCACGTACACCCATGAGCGCGTCAGGCGGAACCAAGGCGATCGTGGCGGCACTCGCCGCCAACCTCGCGATCGCCGTAGCCAAGTTCGTGGCGTTCCTCTTCAGCGGTTCGTCGTCGATGCTCGCCGAGAGCGTCCACTCGGTCGCCGACTCCGGCAACCAGGGCCTGCTGCTCCTCGGCGGCAAGAAGGCCCAGCGCGAGGCCACCCCGCAGCACCCCTTCGGCTACGGCCGCGAGCGCTACATCTACGCCTTCCTCGTCTCCATCGTCCTCTTCTCCGTCGGCGGCATGTTCGCCGTCTACGAGGGCTACGAGAAGATCAAGCACCCGCACGAGATCGAGGCCTGGTACTGGCCGGTCGGCGTCCTGGTCTTCGCGATCATCGCCGAGGGCTTCTCCTTCCGCACCGCCATCAAGGAGTCGAACGAGCTCCGCGGCGGCCTGTCCTGGAAGGACTTCATCCGCCGCGCCAAGGCGCCCGAGCTGCCCGTCGTCCTCCTGGAGGACTTCGGCGCCCTCGTCGGCCTCGTCCTCGCCCTCGGCGGCGTCGGCCTCGCCCTGCTGACCGACAACGGCGTCTGGGACGGCATCGGCACCCTCTGCATCGGCGTCCTGCTCATCCTGATCGCGATCGTCCTCGCCGCCGAGACCAAGTCGCTGCTCCTCGGCGAGGCCGCCGGCACCGACGAGGTCAAGAAGATCGAGGCGGCCGTCGTCGACGGCAGGACCGTCACCCGCCTCATCCACATGCGCACCCTCCACCTCGGCCCCGAGGAACTCCTCGTCGCCGCCAAGATCGCCGTCCGGCACGACGACACGGCCGCCGAGGTCGCGAACGCCATCAACGCCGCCGAGGAGCGCATCCGCGCCGCCGTCCCGATCGCCCGGGTCATCTACCTGGAGCCCGACATCTACAGCGAGACGGCCGCCGCGGCGGGCAACGACCCGGCCAAGACCCCCGGCGGCTCCGGCCACTGACCCCCGCGGGCGAACACGCCCCGCTCCGCCCCAGGCCCCCGGGACGCACGCCCCGGGGGCCTCGTGCGTCCGATGCGGACTGTGGCCCGCCGCACCGATCGGTGTAGATTCGTGACCAGCCAGACGTCGCTGCTGATGGCGGTCGGGCGGTCCGCGGACCGGCCGAGGGAGAGAGGGCCTCCGACGACGGCACCGAGGAAGCGCCCGGGCATTCGTGTGCCCAGGGCGCCTTGCCGTGGTGCCAGGCGCCTCAACCGACCCTCGCACTCGCACACACGAGGAGCAGCCCAGTCATGACGACTGCCGCCCACCAGGACTTCAAGGTCGCCGACCTCTCCCTGGCCGCCTTCGGCCGCAAGGAGATCACCCTCGCCGAGCACGAGATGCCCGGCCTGATGTCGATCCGCCGCGAGTACGCCGAGCAGCAGCCGCTCGCCGGCGCCCGCGTCACCGGCTCCCTGCACATGACCGTGCAGACCGCCGTCCTCATCGAGACCCTGGTCGCCCTCGGCGCCGAGGTCCGCTGGGCCTCCTGCAACATCTTCTCCACCCAGGACCACGCCGCCGCGGCCATCGCCGTCGGCCCGAACGGCACCCCGGAGAACCCCCAGGGCGTCCCGGTCTTCGCCTGGAAGGGCGAGACCCTGGAGGAGTACTGGTGGTGCACCGAGCAGGCCCTCACCTGGCCGAACTCGCCCACCGGCGGCCCGAACATGATCCTGGACGACGGCGGTGACGCCACCCTCCTCGTCCACAAGGGCGTCGAGTTCGAGAAGGCCGGCTCCGCCCCGGACCCGTCCACCGCGGACAGCGAGGAGTACGGCCACATCCTCCGTCTCCTCAACCGCACCCTCACCGAGAACCCGCAGAAGTGGACCCAGCTGGCGTCCGAGATCCGCGGCGTGACCGAGGAGACCACCACCGGCGTCCACCGCCTGTACGAGATGCAGCAGGCCGGCTCCCTCCTCTTCCCGGCGATCAACGTGAACGACGCCGTGACGAAGTCGAAGTTCGACAACAAGTACGGCTGCCGCCACTCCCTCATCGACGGCATCAACCGCGCCACCGACGTCCTCATCGGCGGCAAGACGGCCGTCGTCTGCGGCTACGGCGACGTCGGCAAGGGCTGCGCCGAGTCCCTGCGCGGCCAGGGCGCCCGGGTCATCGTCACCGAGATCGACCCGATCTGCGCCCTCCAGGCGGCGATGGACGGCTACCAGGTCACGACCCTCGACGAGGTCGTCGAGACCGCCGACATCTTCATCACCACCACCGGCAACAAGGACATCATCATGGCCGCCGACATGGCCAAGATGAAGCACCAGGCCATCGTCGGCAACATCGGCCACTTCGACAACGAGATCGACATGGCCGGCCTCGCCAACGTCCCGGGCATCGTCAAGGACGAGGTCAAGCCGCAGGTCCACACCTGGACCTTCCCCGACGGCAAGGTCCTCATCGTCCTCTCCGAGGGCCGCCTGCTGAACCTCGGCAACGCGACCGGTCACCCCTCCTTCGTGATGTCGAACTCCTTCGCGGACCAGACCCTGGCCCAGATCGAGCTCTTCACCAAGCCGCAGGACTACCCGATCGGCGTGTACGTGCTGCCGAAGCACCTGGACGAGAAGGTCGCCCGCCTCCACCTGGACTCGCTCGGCGTCAAGCTGACGACCCTCCGCCCCGAGCAGGCCGCCTACATCGGCGTCGAGGTCGAGGGCCCCTTCAAGCCGGACCACTACCGCTACTGATGCCCCGGCCGGCGGCGCCCGCGCGCTGACGCGGCGCCGTCCCGGACACCCGTAGAGGACTCAGGCAGGCCCCCCGCACCCCCGTGCCGGGGGGCCTGCCCCGTCCGGCCCCCGCTACCGCTTCCAGGAAGCGCCCCTCCCGAGGACCACCCCATGCCCCGCGGCCGTTATTCGCTCCATGACCCGCACGATCACACCCCCCTCGGTGAAGAACACTTCCACTGCGCGCCCGGCCCCTCGGGCTGGCGCTACGTCTCGCAGATCACCGCCCCCTCCGGCGACCACCGGGGCTCCGTCGACCTGGCCGTCGACGAACTCGGCCGCCCCATCCGCCTCGAACTGCACGCCGCGAGCTGGCAGGTCCGCGGCGCGGCCCTCGACGGCGTCACCTGGGTCCGCACGGACCCCACCGGAACCCACGCCACCGAAGGCAATGTGCGCGCCCACGCCTTCACCGGCACGTCCCCGGCGTTCCTCGTCGCCCTCACGCGACTCCTGCGTCTCACCCCCGATTCCCCCGAGACCCGTGTCAGGCTCGTCGCCTTCACGGACCCGGTGCTCGCCCCCCTCACGGTCGACCAGTCCTGGGCCCTGCTGAGAAGTGAAGCGCACGCCACTGACAACGGCCCCCTGATGGTGGACGAGTACCAGGTCAGCGCCCTGGACACGGGCGAACGCCATACGGTCCATATCGCCGGAGACGTGGTCCTCGCCGCCCCCGGCATCGAACTCGAAGACCTCGAAACCCCGCCCTCGGTCTTCCCCTGACCGGACCCCTCAGGCCGGCGGAGCGAACCCGGTGGCACGCGCCCCGGACTCCACCGACGACCCGCCGACGGGAGGAGCGACAACAGGGGAAGCGACGACCGGGGGAGCGATGACCGGGGGAGCAGGGGAAGCGACGACCGGAGGAACTGGGGCCTCGACCACCGGGGCAGCCGGAACAGGCGGCGAAGGAACAGCACCCGGCACCACCCCGGCGGCCGACGGCGCGAACACCCGCCGGGCGTCCCGCGCCTGCCGCTCGGCCATCACCCCCGCCAGATAGGCGTCGGCCGGAACCCCCGCCGGCGGCGGCGTACCGGTCCGCGCCACCAGCTCGTCGGCCAGCCGCTCCGCCAGCCGGCGCCCCACCACCGGGTCCAGCTCACGCGACCGCGTCAGGTACTGACGCACCTCCAGCCACAGCGCCTCCGGCACCGCCGAGAGGTCGACCCCGGCGAACCGCCCCACCAGCCACGGCGGCGGCGGAGGCACGGCCAGAACCCTGGCCGCGGGTATCCGCTCCCGCACCACCAGCGTCCCCGCGAAGACGTCCCCGAGCCGCCGCCCCCGCTCGGACACCAGCGAAGCCACGAGGGCGACGACCCCGAAGGTCATCAGGATCTCCACGACCCCCATGGCACCGCGGACCAGCGCGTGCCGGAACCGGATCGGCCCCCCGTCGTCCCGGACCACCCGCAGCCCACAGGCCAGCTTCCCCAGCGACCGCCCGTGCGACAGCGTCTCCACCGCGATCGGCGCCCCGACGAGCACCAGCAGGAAGGACGCGACAGACACCGCCATCACCGCCGCCTCGTCCAGCGACGCCGTGGCGACCGCCAGCCCGAGCGCGATCAGCAGATACACCGCCCACACCGCCACCAGGTCGATGAGCACCGCGAGCGCCCGACTCGGCAGCTGCGCGGGCTGCAACCCCAGGACGACCGCATCACCCGTCACAAGACCACTCACGGCACCCACCCTTCTCCGCCCTTCCCGACCCCTCCGAACGCCAGTCTGCCAAGCTGACCCGCAGCGCGCCGCAGTAGTACGGACCCGTCCGCAGCCAGTGCCTGGAGCAGCAGCCGATCATGGACCTCGACGTCTACGTGACCGCCCACCGCGCCGAGTGGGAACGCCTCGACCACCTCCTGCGCCGGGGCGGCAAGCTCACCGGCGCCGAGGCCGACGAACTCGTCGCGCTCTACCAGCGCACGGCCACCCACCTCTCGATCGTCCAGTCGAGCACCCCGGACCCGATGCTCACGGCCCGGCTCACCCAGCTCGTGGCCCGCGCCCGTGCCACCGTCACCGGCACCCGCCGCTCCTCCTGGCGCGACGCCGTCCGCTTCCTCACGGCCGGCTTCCCCGCCGCGGTCTACCGCTCCCGCCGCTGGTGGATCCCCACGGCCGTCCTCTCCACACTGCTCGCGGTCCTCATCGGCTGGTGGATCGGCACGCACCCGGAGGTCCAGGCCTCGATCGGAGCCTCCACCGACCTCCGCGAGATGACCCGCCCCGGCGGCCAGTACGAGACGTACTACTCCAGCCACCCGGCGGCCTCCTTCGCCGCCCAGGTCTGGACGAACAACGCCCAGGCAGCGGCCATGTGCCTGGTCCTGGGCGCGTTCCTGGGGATCCCGGTGCTCTGGATCCTCTTCCTGAACATGCTGAACCTCGGCGTCGGCATCGGCCTGATGTCCTCTGCCGGCCGCCTCGACGTCTTCCTGGGCCTGATCCTTCCCCACGGCCTGCTCGAACTGACCGCCGTCTTCGTGGCCGCCGGTACGGGCCTCCGCCTCGGCTGGACCGTGGTCGACCCGGGTCCCAGGACCCGCCGCGCCGCCCTGGCGGAACAGGGCCGCGCGGCGGTCGGCATGGCGATCGGCCTGGCCCTGGTCCTCTTCGTCTCGGGCCTGCTCGAAGGCTTCGTCACCCCTTCCGGCCTCCCCACCTGGGCCCGCATCACCATCGGCATCGCCGCCGAACTGGCCTTCCTCGCCTACGTGTACGTGCTCGGCGGCCGTGCCGCCCGGGCCGGCGACACGGGAGACCTGGAGGAGCCCGACCGCAGCGCCACGCTCCCTACCGCCGCCTGATGTGCGTCGACCCCTCCCGAGCTGCTAGTCTCCTCCGGTGCTCGCGAAAGCTGTTGACACGGCGGTCGCGGGGAGGTAGATTTAAACGGTTGCCTAGAACTGGACAGTTCGGTAGCGACCGGGTAGAGTCTCACTCACTCCGGCAGGGAATTCGATTCCACGGAGTCACCCCGATTCTTATTCGAATCACGAAAGCCACCGATTAGGTCGGCCGAAATGAATCTGATAAAGTCGAAATCGCTGAAAGGCCCCGGAGTGAAAGCGAACGGGACCGGAAAGCACCGAGGAAATCGGATCGCAAAGATCTGATAGAGTCGGAAACGAAGGAAGCGCCCGGAGGGCCCGGAAACGGGACCGAAGGAAGCGTCCGCACCTTGAGAACTCAACAGCGTG